>JANOJJ010000589.1:0-1850 GCA_031408155.1 Rubrivivax sp. | reverse complement strand
GGCCGCTGCTGTTGTTGGCGGGACAACGACTCGGTCTACGCCGGCATCCCCGCGGCGTCGAACAAACCTTCGAACAGCACCGAACTGAGGTAACGCTCGCCACTGTCGGGCAGGATCACGACGATGGTCTTGCCCGCGCTTTCGGGCTTGTGCGCCCAGCGCAGCGCACCCACCGTGGCGGCGCCGCAGGAAATGCCGCACAGGATGCCTTCCTCGCGGATCAGGCGGCGCGCCATATCCAGCGCTTCGTCGTTGCTCACTTGCTCGATCTCGTCGACCAGCGACAGGTCGAGCACCTTGGGCACGAAGTTGGCGCCGATGCCCTGGATCTTGTGGCCGCCGGGCTTGAGCGGCTCGCCATTGCGCGTCTGCGTCAGCAGCGGGCTGGCCGACGGTTCCACCGCCACCGAGGTGATGGCCTTGCCCTTGGTCTGCTTGATGTAGCGTGAGACGCCGGTGATGGTGCCGCCGGTGCCCACGCCGGCGACGAAGATGTCGATGGCGCCGTCGGTGTCGTCCCAGATCTCGGGGCCGGTGGTGGCTTCGTGGATGGCCGGGTTGGCGGGGTTGTCGAACTGCTGCAGCAGCACGTACCGGCCCGGGTCGCTGGCGGCGATCTCCTCGGCCCTGGTCACCGCGCCGTTCATGCCCTTGGCGCCTTCGGTCAGCACCAGCTTGGCGCCGTAGGCCAGCAACAGCTTGCGCCGCTCGACGCTCATGGTGTCGGGCATCGTCAGCGTGATCGGGATGCCGCGCGCCGCGGCGACGAAGGCCAGCGCGATGCCGGTGTTGCCGCTGGTCGGCTCGACGATCTCCTTGCCCGGCCCGAGCAGGCCGCGTTTCTCGGCGTCCCAGATCATCGCCGCGCCGATGCGGCACTTGACCGAGTAGGCCGGGTTGCGGCCTTCGATCTTGGCCAGCACGATGGCCTTGGCGCCGTCGGTCACGCGGTTCAGGCGGACCAGCGGGGTGTGGCCGATGGACAGGGAGTTGTCGTCGTGGATGTGGGTCATGGTGGGGCTCCTGCGTTGGCCGCGCGAATTGTGCGCGTGGATGGCCGTGTCAGCGATCCACGAAGCCCGATTCACGCTGTGAGCGCAGGGCCAGAACGTGGACCACGTCTTCGATGGGGTCGAACCGGTAGCGGGCGACGTAGCCGCGCGCGTCACGACCGATGACGAGATCGCGGCGATCGTCTGCCACGGGTCGCCCGATCAGCGGGTGTTCGGTCAGCAGCCACAGGGCGTCGAAGATGTCGGCGACCCGTTGTTCGATCTGCGCAGCGTCGTGCTCGAGCAGATGGGCCGTGATGCGACGCACGTCGTCATTGACGGCGTCGTCGTAGACCAGCCGGGTCATCGCGGCTTGCGCTGCCCCAGCACGGTGGAGATGTGGTGGACCTTGGGGCGCCGGGCGGGCTTGCCCGCCGCCAGCGCCAGGGCGTAGGCGCGCATGTCTTCGGGCAGCACAACCTCACCCGTGCGCTGGAAGCGCTCCCAGCGCTGCTGCACCTCGGCATCGAAGGCCAGCTGTCGCTGCCGCAAATCGGCAGCCTGGGTCAGCGCTTCGACCATGAAGGCGTGGCTCGACTTGCCGCTGGCAGCGGCCAGTTCGTCGATGCGGGCCTTCAGGTCTGCAGGCAGGCGGATCGTGGTGGTGCTCATCGCGGTGGCCTCCGTTCGAGGCAATGTAGCACGTCGGTGCTACAGCGCGGGTGTGCTGGCGGGTGCCACCGGTGTGCCGCCGATTCGGCGCCGGCAGACCGGCATCTGTCGCCGTCCGCGTGTGCATCAAGCGGCTGGGATTCTCTTCAGTTCTTCTCGCAGCCGCTCTGCCAATCCCGGAAGGTC
>JANOJJ010000557.1:0-3875 GCA_031408155.1 Rubrivivax sp. | reverse complement strand
AGCGCCGTGCCGGTGGTTGGCCATGTGCTCACTTGGCCCCACGTGTGGTCCTGACCCCAGTTGCCCGGATTCACCCGGTTGATGGTGAACGTCTGGGTGCGGGTCGCGAAGTTTTCCTTCAACATACCGTATTGCCGGGCGGCGGCTCCGGTGGGGCAGGGATGCTTTCTCGAGACGGCCGTGGCGGTGTCAGCGGCAATCGACGGTCGCCGGCCGATCGAAGAACAGTTCGTCCGGGCCGAACAGGTCCCGGCTCGCGGCGATGCTGCAGGCGTCGGGCCAACTCGGCTCAGGTTGCACGACTGCCGCCGCCAGTGCGGACAGGGCCACCAGCAGATAGGCGGCGATCGACAAGCGCTTCATGTCCTTGCTCATGACGTATGAGCGGCGGGCTCGGCCCCGGGTGGGGGCACGCGTCGACCGCCGCGCGCTTGCTCAGCTGCCGATCCGCAGCCGGTTGTCGACGCCGGTCACGCCCTTGACAGCCGACGCCAGGAGGGTGGCCCGATCGCGTGCTTGAGCGTCCGGCGCCGTGCCCGACAGCGTGACCTGGCCGTTGCTGGTGTCGACGTCGATGCGCATGGCGCTGAGTCTGGTGTCCTTGGCCAGTTCGGACTTGATGCTCGTGGTCAGCGCGGCATCGGCGACCCGGTTGCCGACTTTGTCAGCGACGCGGTCGATCTTCTGGCCCAGTTGCTCGGTGGCACGGGTGGTGGCCGCCTTGGCCTCGGCCATGTCCTTCTGCACCTCCACCTTGGCCTGCTCGACCTTGCGTTCGGTGCTGCTGAGGGCGCCGTCGATCTTCTGACCGACGGTCCGGTCGCGGTCGCAGGCGCCCAACAACAGCGCTGCTGCGGCGGCGCCAACGGCGACGGCAACGGCACTCAGGCGGCGAGGAGTTGATGCGTGTTTCATGGGATTCCTTTCAGAGATCGGGAAGTCGCATGGACGGGGCCTGTAGCAGGCCCGGTGCCGCCGTGATGGGCAAACAGGCCGGTTCGGCAGCGGGTCATCCATGCGCAACAGCCTAGGCTGGGGCCCTGGCGCCGCCTATCGGCAGTTTGCCGATATGCCTGTCGGACAGCGCCGACAACGCCGACCGCCGAGCGGGACCGTTCAGCGCGCGGCCGCTTGTTCCGGCAGTCTGGCGGTCAGCGTCGTACCCTGGCCCGGCGCCGAGCGCACCGACAGCTGCCCGCGTTCGGCCTCGACCCGAAAGCGCATGCCCACCAAGCCATGGTTGCCGCGGCTGGCCGCGCCAGGATCGAAGCCGACGCCGTCGTCCTGCACCGACAGCTGGGCCCAGCCCTGGTCGGCGTGCAGCCGCAGGCACACCGTGCGAGCCTTGGCGTACTTGGTGACGTTGGTCAGCGACTCCTGCACCATGCGGAACAGCGTCAGCTCGGCGCTCGCATCCAGCGAAACCGGCTCCAGATCGGTCTGCACCGCCAGCCCGCAGCGGTCGGAGAACTCGCTGCACAGGATCTCGAGCGCGGGAACCAGTCCCAGCGTGCTCAGGGTCGACGGCCGCAGGTCCTCGATGATGCGGCGCTTGAGCGCGATGCCGCTGTTGAGCGATTCGATCAGGTGCTCCAGTCGCGGCATCAGATCGGGCAGCGCCTGCTGCAGCTTGGGGCGGATGCGCGCCACGTCGAGCTTGGCCGCGGTCAGCAGAGCCCCCAGCTCGTCGTGCAGGTCACGCGCGAGCCGGGCGCGCTCGTCCTCGCGTGCAGACTGCAGGTGGCGGGCCAGCTCGGTCAGCTCGGCAGTGCGCAGCTCGACCTCGTGCGCCAGCCGTTCGCGTTCGGCCAGCACCGCCGCGGTCCGCTCGGCCAGTTGCAAGTCGAGCTGCCGGCCCTGGCGCACGAACAGGATCACCACCAGCAGGCCGACCATCGTCATCGTCGCCACTCCGGCGCGGCTGAGCAGCAGGGTGTCGAACACGCTTTGCAGGCCGTCGGCGATACGCCCATTCTGCTGCTCCGCCAGCGCGCTGCCTTCGTTCATCAGCTGCTGCATCTGGTCGCGCCCGATGCCCGAGCGCACGATCTGCAGCGCAGTCTCGCGGCGCCCCGACTGCTGCAGTCGCAGCACCTCCTCCATCTCGCTGAGCTTGGAATTGACGTGCTGCGCGATGCGCCGCCGGTGCGCCTCGGCCGGTTGATCGCCGAAGCTCGAATACAGGGCCTCGAGCTGGCGCAGATTGGCCTGTACGTCGGCCCGTGCCGATTGGTAGGGCAGCAGGTACTCGTCGCCCTCGGCCAGCAGGTAGCCACGCTTGCCGGACTCGGCCGCAGTCACCCGCTGCAGCGTCTGCAGCAGCAGCGCCCGCGCGCGGAACATCTCCGCCAGCCGCGTCAGCCCGGCGTCGGCGCCGCGGTAGGCGATCTCGCTGACGCCCAGCATCAGCGCGGCGACCAGCACCGCCGCCGGAATGACCAGGGTGCTGTGTCGCACGCGGTCGGTCAATGCTGCGAGTTGCTTGAGCATGGCCTAGACTCCTCTGCCCTCTTGGGCTGCCCTTGTCGGGAGCACCATGATCAGGATCGGCATCGTCGACGACCACGTGATCGTGCGCACCGGGCTGAAGCAATTCTTCTCCGAGCAGGTCGACCTGCGCGTCACCGGCGAAGCCGCCAACGGGCGCGAGGCACTCGAGCTCGTGCGCGGCGCCGAGGTCGACGTGCTGGTGATGGACCTGGCCATGCCCGATCAGAGCGGTGTCGACGCCCTGGCGGCCATCCGGGCCCGCGACCCCGACCTGCCGGTGCTGATCCTCAGCGGCTACCCCGAGGCGCATTACGCCACCACCCTGCTGCGCCAGGGGGCCAGCGGTTACCTGAACAAGGAATGCGACCCCGAGGAGATCGTGAAGGCGATCCGCACCGTCTACCGTGGACGCAAGTACATCACGCCGGCGGTGGCCGAACTGCTGGCCGGCACGCTGGGTGGCGATGCCGACAAGCTGCCGCACGAGTTGCTGTCCGAGCGCGAGTTCCAGGTCTTCCTGCGTCTGGCCAAAGGCGAGACCATCGGACACATTGCCGACGGCCTGTCGCTGAGCGTGAAGACCGTCAGCACCTACCGCACGCGGGTGATGGAGAAGATGAACCTCGGCTCCAACAGCGACCTGACCTACTACGCGCTGAAGAACGGCCTCATCCAGTAGGCGCTGCCGCATCAGGGCCGGCTGGCAGGCGCCAGTTCTACGCAATCGGCCAGCAGCTGCTCGAGCCCGCTGCCGGACTTGTGCCGGATGACCGCGCTGTCGTCGACCGCGAAGCAGGTCAAGGCTTGATCAGCGCGCGCATGTTCAGGCATGGCCAAGGGATGGATGAGGAGACCTGCGCGGGGCACGACTGCGGCCTCGGAATCCGAGGTCGCAGTCTTGGGACGGGAACCCGCTCATCGATTATCCGTGCGCTGGCGCCGCCTGCACAGGCGATCCGGCGCAGCGTGCCGGGCGGCCCGGGTCGAACCGGCCGCCGCGCCACGCTCATGCGGTCCAGCGTTCGCCAGCGAAGCGCCGGTGGTGGCCGGCCGGACGATCGGAGTTGTCTCCGGTCGGGCCCTGGTGCTGCAGGATCAGGCCCGCCCGCTGCTCGCGCAGACCGCGTATGAGCTCGTCGTCATCATCGTTGAGCCTGCCCCATTGCGCGCGACACCGACCCTTGAACACGATCCAGCGGCCCTTGATTCGATGCCAGTTCATGCTGCGTCCTCAGGGTTGTGTGCGGGAATGGACTGGCGCGCGTTCAGCCGCGCACCATGATCAGTTTCTTCACGCCCTTCGCCCCCCTTGGTGTTGCGGGCGATCAACCGGGTCGACGACGTGTCGACCAGGATCCACAGTGCGGGGCTCGTTGTCAGCGACT
>JANOJJ010000488.1:0-4332 GCA_031408155.1 Rubrivivax sp. | reverse complement strand
CCGCGCTGGGCTATGCGCGACGCAGCGGCGCGCTGACCTACGGCGTGGGCCTGTTCGCGCCAGGGGGCATGGGCACCGACTACGGCGCCGACACCTTCCTGGCCATGGGCTCGGGGCAGCCGGTGCGCTCCGAACTGGGGGTCGGCCGGGTGCTGTTCCCGCTGGCCTGGCAGGTCACGCCCGAGCTCACCATCGGCGGCACGCTGGACTTCGTCTGGGCCGGGCTCGACCTGCGCATGGCGGCCAGCGGCGCGCAGCTCGGCGGCCTGGTCACCGGCACGTCAGGCAACCTGGGGCAAGCGCTGCCGCAACTGGCGCAGGCGCCCTGGGCACGGATCGACTTCTCCGACCGCAACGACTTCACCGGCCAGGCCAAGGCCACTGGCTGGGCAGCCAAGGTGGGGCTGGTTTACCGCCCGGCGCCGGGCCTGAGCGTAGGCGCGTCCTACCAGTCGGAGACCTCGCTCGGCGACATGAAGACCGGCGCCACCGGCGCCAGCCTGAGCGCGTTTGGCGGCTTTGCCGACAGCGGCCGCATGACGGTGGTCGACTTCCAGTGGCCGTCGATGGCTGCGGTGGGCGTGGCCTTCCAGGTCAGCCCGGCGCTGCTGCTGGCCGCCGACGTCAAGCGCATCGGCTGGTCCAGCGTGATGAAGGACTTCCGCATGCGCTACGACAGCGCCGGCATGGGTGGTTCGGTCAGCTTCGCGCTGCCGCAGAACTGGAACGACCAGACCGTGCTGAACCTGGGTGCGGCCTGGGCCCTGACGCCGGCGCTGACGCTGCGCGGCGGCTACAACCGGGCCGACAACCCGATCCCCGACGCGTTCGTCAATCCGCTGTTCCCGGCCACGGTCGAGTCGCATTACACGCTGGGCCTGGGCTGGCGCATGGCGGGAGCGGGCGACTTCAACGCCTCGCTCACGCTGGCGCCGGAGCACAAGCTCACCAACGGGCAGGGCGTGGTGGTCACGCACAAGCAGACCAACGTCCAGCTGATGTACAGCGTGCGCTTCTGAGTCGGACGACATCGTCCACCTGCGTGGACGATGTCGCCTACGAAGGCCGGAGCCCTCTGGGCGACGGCTGACGCGGTGCTCAGGCGCCGGCGGCCTTGTTGGTGCCGGCCACCATGTCGAAGCGGAACAGGCGGCACTCGATGCCGCCGTTCCACATCGGCACCCGGCGCGATTCCTTCAAGCGCATCAGCGTCGGCAGTTTCGGCTCCGGGCTCAGGCACCAGGCGGTCCAGCCGCTGTACTGGCGCTTCCAGTGCGCGGCCAGGGCCGAGAAGAAGGCGGCGGAATCGGCCCCGCCCTCGAAGGCTTCACGCGTTGGAGCCCGGCCTTGGCCCTGGCCCTGGCCCATGGGCGCGATGCGCTCGCCATAGGGCGGGTTCATCATCAGCGTGCCCGCGGGTGCCGGTGGCAGGCGCTGCAGCGCGTCGGCGGTCTTGAACTCGATGGCCTGGGCCACGCCGGCGCGCTCAGCATTGCGGGCCGCGAAGTCGGTCATGCGAAAGCTCACGTCGCCGGCGAACACCGGTACGGCTGGCGCGTGCACACGCGCCCGCGCTGCGGCGCGCAGCTGCTGCCAGGCGCCGCGCAGCGGCTGGAAGGGCAGCTGCCGCTCGAACGCGAAGCTGCGTTGCAGGCCTGGCGCGATGCCGCAGGCCAGCTGCGCCGCTTCGATCGCGATGGTGCCGGCGCCGCAGAACGGATCGAGCAGCGGGCCGTCGGTGGCGCGGCCCTGCCAGCTGGCGGCCGCCAGCATCGAGGCGGCCAGCGTTTCCTTCAGCGGCGCTTCGCCCTTGACGGCCCGGCTGCCGCCGCGCGCATCGCGCCAGCCGCGCTTGAACAAGGCCTCGCCCGAGGTGTCGACATACAGGGACGCGTGCTCGGGCCCGACGAAAAGCACCAGCGGCAGGGTCGGGTGGCGCGTGTCGACACTGGGCCGCGCGCCGCTGGCTTCGCGCATCACGTCGCACACGGCATCCTTGATGCGCAAGGCCGCGAAGTTCAGGCTCTGCAGCGGCGAACGCTGGGCGTTCACGTCGACGCGCAGCGTCTGCTCGGGCGTGATCCACTCGGTCCAGCGCACCTGTCGCGCCAGCTCGTACAGCGCGTGTTCGTCGCGGTAGGGGCCGTCGATCAGCGGCAGCAGCACTCGCTGGCCGAGCCGGCATTCGAGGTTGAGCTGCATCGCCAGATGCAGGTCACCGTCGATCCAGGCGCCGCCGCGGGCGGCTTCGGCCGTGCGGCCGGTGATGACGCTCATTTCAGCTGCCAGCAGCGCCTCCACGCCCTGTCCGCAGGGCACGAAGATCGGCGCCGGTGCGATCATCAGATCGTCTTGCGCAGCGACGCCGGCGCGATCTTCAGCGCTTCGCGGTACTTGGCCACCGTGCGCCGCGCAACCTGGATGCCTTGCTCCTCGAGCATCTGCGACAGCTGGCTGTCCGACAGCGGCTTGATCGCATTCTCGGCGGCCACCAGTTGCTGGATCAGGGCCCGCACCGCCGTGCTCGACGCATTGCCGCCGGCATCGGTGTTCAGGCTGCTGCCAAAGAAGTACTTCAGCTCGTAGGTACCGTAGGGCGTGGCCATGTACTTGGCGGTGGTCACGCGCGAGATGGTGCTTTCGTGCAGGCCCAGTTCGTCGGCGATCTCGCGCAGCACGAGCGGCTTCATCGCAATCGCGCCATGCGTGAAGAAGCTCTTCTGGCGCTCGACGATGGCCTTGCTGACGCGCAGGATGGTGTCGAAGCGCTGCTGGATGTTCTTCATGAACCAGCGCGCCTCCTGCAGCCGCGCCGACATGCCACCGCCGGTGCCGCGCTGCCCGCGCACGGCCTGCGCATAGAGGTCGTTGATGCGCAGCTTGGGCATCACGTCGGGGTTGAGCACCACCTTCAGGCCGCGGCCGATGCGCTGCACGATCACGTCGGGCACGATGATGTTGTTTTCGGCCTGCGTGAAGGGCCGGCCCGGCTTGGGCTCGCACTGCACGATCATGGCCTGCGCGGCGCGCACCTGGTCCTCGGTGGCGCCGGTCAGCGCGGTCAGGCGGCGCATGTCACGCCGGGCCAGCAGCGCGAGGTACTTTTCGCAGATGGTGATGGCCAGGCGGCGTTCGCGGCACTGCGGGGTCAGGCGCAGTTGCAGCACCAGACACTCTTCCAGCCCGCGCGCACCGACGCCGGCCGGCTCCAGGCTCTGCAGCCAGTGCATGGCGCATTGCAGCCGGTCGTCGAGCTCTTCGCGTGCCTGCGCGTTGTCGCCGATCCCGAGCATCTCGGCCAGCCGGTCGGCAATCTCCGACAGCGGGTCGGCCAGGTAGCCGTCTTCGTTGAGCGATTCGATCAGCACGTTCAGTGCCGCCAGGTCATCGGGCTCGAGCCGCATGCCGGCGATCTGCGCGCGCAGGTGGTCCTGCAGGCTGGCGCTGACGGAGCGACGGTCCTGCGCGTCGCCGCCGTCTTCGTCGTCGCTGCCGGCACCCGTGCCCGACGACGGGGTCTCGCGGATGCCGTCGAAGTCGTCGCGCTCGGTGCCGTTTTCCCAATCGTCGCGTTCGGTGGTGCCGAACTCCTGGCCGCTGACTTCGGACAGGCCCGCGCCGTCGCCGCTGCCGGCATCGGCCGGGCCGGCGGCTTCGTCGTCACGCTCGGTGGCGCTGCTGCGCTCGGACGCGCGGTCGTCCTTGAGCGTGCGGTCGAGCGAGGTTTCGAAGGGCGTGGTGGCGTCTTCCTCGACGTCGAGAAAAGGGTTCTGCTCGAGCATCTGCTCGACTTCCTGGTGCAGTTCGAGCGTCGACAGCTGCAGCAGGCGAATCGACTGTTGGAGCTGCGGCGTCAGCGCCAGATGCTGGGACAGTCGGACCTGCAGCGAAGGTTTCATTGCAGGGGCACTACATGCGGAAGTTCTCGCCCAGGTACACCTTGCGCACCTCGGCGTTGGCGACGATTTCCTGCGGCGTACCTTCGGCCAGCACCCGACCCTCGCTGATGATGTAGGCGCGGTCGCAGATGCCCAGCGTCTCGCGCACGTTGTGATCGGTGATCAGCACACCGATGCCGCGCTGGCGCAGGAAACCAATGATGCGCTGGATCTCGATCACCGCGCTCGGGTCGACGCCGGCAAAAGGCTCGTCGAGCAGGATGAAGCGCGGCTGCGTGGCCAGCGCGCGCGCGATCTCGACGCGCCGCCGTTCGCCGCCCGACTGGGCCGGTGCCGGCGAGTCACGCAGTTTGTCGCCCCGGTATCGTCCCCGTCTACAGCATCGGCCTCGAGGCCGACGGACGGCCGTTCTTCGCGATGAAGCTCGTCAAGG
>JANOJJ010000452.1:0-4304 GCA_031408155.1 Rubrivivax sp. | reverse complement strand
TGATCGTCGTCGTCTCGGTGCTCGGCCCGGGCATGCCGCAGATCATCGGCACGCTGGGCCTGCTGCTGGGCATCGGTGGCTCGCGCATCGTGCGCTCGGCGGTGGTGTCGGTGGTCGGGCCCGGCATGGTGCAGATCATCGTCACGCTGGGGCTGCTGCTGGGCATCGGCGGTTCGCGCATCGTGCGCAGCGCGGTGATCGGCGTGCGCGAGCACATGTACGTGCACGCGGCGCAGTCGATCGGCTCGTCGCCGCTGCGCATCCTGCTCACGCATATCCTGCCCAACGTGATGCCGCCGATCATCGTGCTCTTCACCACCCGCGTGGGCACGGTGATCCTGGCCGAATCGGGCCTGTCCTTTCTGGGCCTGGGCGTGCCGCCGCCGGCCCCCACCTGGGGCGCGATGCTGTCGGGCAGCGGCCGCACCTACATGTTCCAGGGGCCCTGGCTGGCGCTGGCACCCGGCCTGTGCCTGACCGCGGTGGTGTACGCCACCAATGTGTTTGGCGACGCCTTGCGGGACCTGCTGGACCCTCGCATGCGCGGTTCTCGATGACAACGAAGGAGACCTGACGTGAAAGCAATCGTTCCACTCTTGGCCACGCTGTTGGCGTGCGGCACCGCGCACGCACAAGCCCCCGCGGCCAAGCCGCAATACGGCGGCGAGCTCAACATCGGCAACGTGTTCCTGACCGTCAACCCGATGTCGCCCGACACCGGCGACTGGGCCTGGAAACATGCGCAGGACACCGGACTGGCGTACGAGCAGCTGTTTGCCGCCGACCTGTCCAAGTCGCTGCGCAACGGCGGCAAGCACAGCTTCCTGGCCGACGCCTGGATCGCACCCGACGCGTTGCGCGGCGAACTGGCCGAGAAGTGGGAAATGAAACCGAACCCGCTGCGGGTCGAGGTGCAACTGCGCAAAGGCGTGATGTTCCCGGCCAAGGCCGGCGTGATGGAAGCGCGCGAGTTCACCGCCGACGACGTGGTCTTCAGCTACGACCGTCTGAACAAGAGCCCGAAGAAGATTCCGACCTACTTCGACCATATCGACCGCGTCGAGGCCCAGGGCAAGCACCAGGTCACCTTCTTCCTCAAGGCCTACAACGCCGAGTGGGACTACCGCTTCGGCTGGGGCTACTACAGCGGCATCATGCCCAAGGAAGTGGTGGCCGCCGGCCCCGGCAACTGGAAGAACGTCAACGGCACCGGCCCCTTCCAGCTGCAGGAATACGTGCAGGGCAACTCGCTGGTCTTCACCAAGAACCCGGTCTACTGGGACAAGGAGAAGATCGCCGGCGCCGAGTACAAGCTGCCGTTCGTCGACAAGATCACCTACCGCGTGATCAAGGACGAGGCCACCTTCATCACCGCTTTGCGCACGGCCAAGCTCGACTTGCTGGAATCGGTGCGCTGGAGCCATGTCGACGAGCTGAAGAAGAGCGCACCCAAGATCCAGTGGACCCGGCGGCTGGCCAACGGCGGGCAGTTCGTCGCGCTGCGCATGGACCAGAAGCCCTTCGACGACATCCGCGTGCGCCGTGCGCTCAACCTGGCCATCAACAAGCAGGAGATCGCCAAGTCCTACTACGGCGGCAACGCCGAGCTGCTGGCCTGGCCGATGCACCCTACCTACACCGGCTATTTCGAGCCGCTGGAGCAGATGCCCGGCACGGTCAAGGAACTCTTCACCTACAACCCGGCCAAGGCCAGGCAGCTGTTGGCCGAGGCCGGGCTGGCCAACGGCTTCACGTTCAAGGTGCAGACCTCGTCGGCCAACACCGAGGGCGACCTGCTGCAGATGGTGGCCGCGTACCTGGCCAAGGTCGGCGTCACGATGGAGATCCAGACCCTGGAGTACGGCGCCTACTTCAGCGCGATGATGACGCGCACCAACGCGCCAGGATACTTCATGTTCCTGGGCAACACCAACCCGACCACCGCGCTGCGCAAGAGCTTCGTCAAGGGCCAGGTCTGGAACCCGTCGCAGTTCAGCGACCCCGAGATCGACAAGATGATGGCCGAGACCTACGCCGAGAGCGACGAACGGGTGCGTCAGGTCAAGGTGCGGTTGATGACGCGCCAGGTGCTCGAGAAGGCGCCCGTGCTGGTGCTGCCTACCGCCTACGTCTACACCGGCTGGTGGCCCTGGGTCAAGAATTATGGCGGCGAACTGCGCGCCGGCTCCGAGCGCCCGGGCCCGATCCACGCGCGCATCTGGGTCGACCAGGAGATGAAGAAGAAAATGGGCTTCTGAGGCGACGAGGCAAGCATGGCCGAACCCCTGCTGTCGGTGCGTGGCCTGACCACGCGCTTCCGCACCGAACGCGGCAGCGTGATCGCGGTCGACGACGTGAGCTTTGACGTCGGACCCGGCGAGACCGTCGCCGTGGTCGGCGAATCGGGCTCGGGCAAGAGCGTCACCGCGCTGTCGATCCTGCGCCTGATCCCCAACCCGCCGGGACAGATCGTTGCCGGCCAGATCCTGTTCGAAGGCACCGACCTGTTGCGCCTGAGCGACCCCGAGATGCGCGCCATCCGCGGCGACCGCATCGCGATGATCTTCCAGGAGCCGATGAGCTCGCTCAACCCGTCGCTGACGGTCGGGCTGCAGGTGGCCGAGCCGATCCACCAGCACCGGCGCACGCCCTGGGCACAGGCACTGGACATGGCGCGCGGCCTGCTGGACAAGGTCAGCATCCCCGACGCCGCCAAGCGCCTGCACACCTACCCGCACCTCTACTCCGGCGGCATGCGCCAGCGCACGATGATCGCGATGGCGCTCGCCTGCCAGCCGCGGCTGATCATTGCCGACGAGCCGACCACGGCACTCGACGTGACCGTGCAGGCACAGATCCTCGACCTGCTGAAGGATCTGACGCACGAAACCGGGGCCTCCCAGATCCTGATCACGCACGACCTGGGTGTGGTGGCACGCTACGCCGACCGGGTGGTGGTGATGTACGGCGGGCGGGTGGTCGAACAAGGTCCGGCGCGCATGCTCTATCGCAACCCGTGCCACCCCTACACGCGCGGCCTGCTGGCGTCGGTGCCGCGGCTCGACGGTGCGGCTGGCGAACGGCTGGTGCCGATCGAAGGCTCGCCTCCCGACCTGGCCGCCCTGCCCCCGGGCTGCGCCTTCGCGCCGCGCTGCCGCTACGCCAGCGCAATCTGCCTGAGCACACGCCCACGGCTGCGCAGCGTGAACGGCTCCGAACAGCTCAACGCCTGCCTGCGTGATGACATCTGATGCACGCTTGCCCGAGCGCGGCGATGAATTGCTGCGCGTGGAGGATCTGAAGGTCCACTTCCCGATCACCTCGGGCATCGTCTTCAAGCGCAAGATCGGCGTCGTGAAGGCGGTCGACGGCGTGTCCTTCGCCGTCAGGCGCGGCGAGACGCTGGGCCTGGTCGGTGAGAGCGGCTGCGGCAAGAGCACCACCAGCCTGGCCGTGCTGCGCATGCACCCGGTGACTGCGGGGCGGATCTGGTTCGAGGGCGAGGACATCACCCGGCAGGACCGCACGACGGGGCTCTTTCGGCGCCGCATGCAGATGGTCTACCAGGATCCGTACGGCTCGCTCGACCCGCGCATGAAGGTCAGCGCCATCGTTGGCGAACCGCTGGCCGTGCACCGCACCACCGCCAGCCGACTCGAATACGACGAGCGCATCGCCGCGCTGCTGGCCACCGTCGGCCTGCTGCCGGAGATGGCCGAGCGCTATCCGCACGAGTTCTCGGGCGGCCAGCGCCAGCGCATCGCGATCGCGCGCGCGCGGGCGCTCGAGCCCAGCCTGGTGATCTGCGACGAACCGGTGTCGGCGCTCGACGTGTCGATCCAGGCCCAGGTGATCAACGTGCTGATGGAGCTGCAGCAGCGCCTGGCGCTGTCGTACCTGTTCGTCGCCCACGATCTGGCGGTGGTGCGCCACATCAGCCACCGCATCGCGGTGTCTTCCTGCTTCTCGGGCTGGAAGGGATCGAGAATGGATTTGTTTTCGCCAGCGGTGTGGACGCGGCGCTCAACGCCCAGCTTGCCGATGGCCTCGACAAAACCAAAGCCCGCGGAAATCACGCCAATCGAACCCACAATGGAGCTTTCATCGGCATAGATTTCATCGCCGGCGCAGGCCAGCCAATAGCCGCCGGATGCGGCCACATCCTCACAGAAGACATAGACCGGAATTTTGAATTCCGCGGCCAGGGCCCGGATGCGGCTGTGGATCAGGGCGGATTGCACGGCGGAGCCGCCGGGCGAATTCACCGAGAGGGCGACGGCTGCGATATTCTTGGTAAAGGCGCG
>JANOJJ010000437.1:0-2453 GCA_031408155.1 Rubrivivax sp. | reverse complement strand
AGTTGTTCCAACGCTCCTTCGCCGTGGCAAAGGAAGTGCGCAGTTGCACCGAGATCGGCGCTCATTCGATCAGCATGGCGGCGGCCTCGGTGCGTCTGGCGGCACAGTTGTTCGAAGACCTCGGGCAGATCAAGGTGCTCTTCGTGGGCGCGGGCGAGATGATCGAACTGGTGGCCACGCATTTCGCTGCACGATCACCGAAGTCGATGTCCGTGGCCAATCGCACGCTCGAACGCGGCGAACGCCTGGCTGCACGCTTCGGCGCGCACGCGCTGCGGTTGTCGGATCTGCCGACGCGGCTGCACGAATTCGACGCCGTCATTTCGTGCACCGCCAGCAGCCTGCCCATCATCGGCCTGGGTGCGGTCGAGCGTGCGCTCAAGCTGCGCCGCCACCGCCCGATGTTCATGGTCGACCTGGCGGTGCCGCAAGACATCGAGCCCGAGGTCGGCTTGCTGAGTGACGTCTACCTCTACACCGTCGATGACTTGTCGGCACTGGTGCAGACGGCCGGCGAGAAGCGTCAGGCTGCCGTGCAGCAAGCCGAAGTCATCATCGACGCCGGCGTACAGAGCTTTGCCCATTGGCTCGACCAGCGCTCTGCGGTACCCCTGATCCAGGCCCTCAATCGTCAGGCCGAGGACTGGGGTACGGTCGCTTTGCTGCGCGCCCGCAAGCAGTTGGCCAAGGGCGAGTCGGTCGACGCCGTGCTCGAGGGCCTGACTCGTGGCCTCACGAACAAGATGCTGCACGGCACCTTGGCCGAGTTGCATTCGGTCGACGGGGCCGAGCGCGAGCAACTGGCGAATACGGTTTCGCGCCTGTTCCTGCGCAGCAGCAGCCGTTCACCCGGCAGCGACGGCCGTTAGCTCCTCGTCGTGCCGCCCCCGCGCTCAGGCGGGCCGGCCGCGTCAGCCATGATCACCCCCTCCTTGCGAGAACAGTTCGAGCGCCTGGCCATGCGGCTGAACGAGCTCGACGCCAATCTGGCCGATCCGCAGATCTCGGCCGACGTCAAGCGCTGGCGCGGCCTGTCGCGCGAACAGGCCGAGGTGGCCCATGTCGTGGGGCTGTTCCGCCGCTACCAGGGTCGCGAATCCGACCTGGGCACTGCGCGCGACATGCTGGCCGACCGGTCGTTGGTCGACGCCGACATGCAGGCCATGGCGCGCGACGAGGTGTCCACCGCCGGAGCCGATCTCGAGCGATTGAACGCCGAGTTGCAGGCCGCGCTTCTGCCACGCGACCTGGACGACGAGCGCAACGCCTTCCTCGAGATCCGCGCCGGTACCGGCGGCGACGAATCGGCCCTGTTCGCCGGTGACCTGGCCCGCATGTACCTGCGCTTCTGCGAGCGGCAGGGCTGGCGCACCGAGGTGCTGAGCGAGAACACAGCCGAGCTCGGCGGCTACAAGGAACTGGTGCTGCGCATCGAAGGCCAGGGCGTCTACGCGCAGCTACGCTTCGAATCCGGCGGCCATCGCGTGCAGCGCGTGCCGGTCACTGAAGCCCAGGGCCGCATCCACACCAGCGCCTGCACCGTGGCCGTGATGCCCGAGCCCGACGGACCGAGGAGCTGCAGGTCAACCCGGCCGAACTGCGCATCGACACCTTCCGCGCCAGCGGCGCCGGCGGCCAGCATGTCAACAAGACCGACAGCGCCATCCGCATCACCCACCTGCCGACCGGCATCGTGGCCGAGTGCCAGGATGACCGCTCGCAGCACCGCAACAAGGCCAAGGCGCTGGCGGTCCTGACAGCGCGCCTGCGCGACAGGGAGCGCAATGAACGCGCGACCAAGGAAGCGGCCACGCGCAAGGCCCTGATCGGCAGCGGCGACCGCTCGGACCGCATCCGCACCTACAACTTCCCCCAGGGGCGGGTCAGCGACCATCGCATCAACCTCACTCTGTACAAGCTCGGCCAGGTGATGGACGGTGATCTTGGTGACTTGGTCACGGCGCTGCAACAAGCGCGCGCGGCGCAACAGCTGGCCCAGCTCGAAGCCGGTGCACCGTGATGCAGGTGGCGGAAGCGCTGGCGTATGCGCGCCACATCGGCGTGGCCGGGCTCGATGCCCAGTTGCTGCTAGCCCGTCGACTGGGCCAGTCGCGAAGCTGGCTGATTGCGCACGATGATGCAGAGATCGAGCCCGCTGCCGAGCAAGCCTACCGGCACGACGTCGAAAGGCGCGCCGCGGGCGTGCCGCTGGCCTACCTGGTGGGCGAGCGCGAATTCCATGGCCTGCGCTTCGCGGTGACGCCGGCCGTGCTGGTGCCGCGGCCCGAGACCGAGCTGTTGGTGGACTGGGCGCTGGAACTGCTGGCCGACCGCGCAGCGCCGTGGGTGGCGGACCTGGGTACCGGCAGCGGTGCGATTGCGGTGGCCCTGGCGCACCGTCGACCCGACGCCCGCGTCATGGCCAGCGATGTCGATGTCGAGGCCCTCGAGGT
>JANOJJ010000386.1:0-2686 GCA_031408155.1 Rubrivivax sp. | reverse complement strand
CCAGGCCACGGGCACCGAGTTCCGCGTTGCCCATATCCTGGTCGAGAAGGAAGAAGAGGCCAAGGATCTGATCGCGAAGATCAAGACCGGCGCCAAGTTCGACGAACTGGCCAAGAAGCACTCCAAGGATCCGGGCTCCGGCGCCAATGGCGGCGACCTCGACTTTGCCAAGCCGGACGCCTATGTGCCCGAGTTCAGCCAGGCCATGACCAAACTGAAGAAGGGCGAGATGACCGAAACCCCGGTCAAGTCGCAGTTCGGCTTCCACATCATTCGCCTGGACGACACGCGCGAAGCGCAGTTCCCGGGCTTCGACGACGTGAAGGGCCAGATCAAGCAGCGCCTCGAGCAGGTCTTGGTGCAGCAGTTCCAGGACGGGCTGCGCAGCAAGGCCAGGACCGACTACAAGTTCGCCCAGTAGCGCCGGGCCGTATTCGACAAGAAGGCCGCCGGTCGCAAGACCGGCGGCCTTTTTCGCTGCAGATGCGACAGCCGCGAACTGCCGGCGAAAGCCACCTCATTTCGGCCCATGGGCGCGGCAGGCGATGCCGACAATGACTTCCAACGGCGGCCCACCAAGCTGCAACCGGAACGCCGCCACATATCGACAAGGAGCGCAAGAATGCCCCAGACCATCAACACCAATCTGACTTCGCTGAACGCCCAGCGCAACCTGAACTCGTCGCAGATGTCGCTGTCGGTTGCGATGCAGCGTTTGTCGTCGGGTCTGCGCGTGAACAGCGCCAAGGACGATGCCGCCGGCCTGGCCATCGCCGAACGCATGAACACCCAGGTGCGCGGCATGGCAGTGGCCATGCGCAACGCCAACGACGGCATCTCGATGGCCCAGGTGGCCGAAGGCGCACTGTCCAAGGTCGGCGACTCGCTGCAGCGCATGCGCGAACTGGCTCTGCAGTCGCGCAACGGCACCAACAGCGACAGCGACAAGAACTCGCTGAACAAGGAGTTCGCAGAACTGCAAAAGGAAATCAAGCGGGTGCTTGGCGGCACGGCCTTCAACGACAAGAAGATCCTGGGCGCCGACGGCACCGATTTCACCTTTCAGATCGGTGCCAACACCGGTAACGAAGACTCGATCACGATCACGTTCGAGAACATGGTCAGCAACACCGACGTGTCGACGGTGACGGTCTCCACCGCCACCATCGCCTGCACCGCCGATGCGAGCGCGATCGGCTCGGTGATCGAGAACATCGACACCGCGCTCAACACCATCAACGACACGCGCGCCACGTTTGGCGCCACCCAGTCGCGCTTCGAGGCCATCATCGCGAACCTGCAGGTGGCGGTCGAGAACCAGTCAGCGGCACGCAGCCGCATCATGGACGCCGACTACGCAGCCGAGACCGCCGCGCTGTCGAGGGCGCAGATCCTGCAGCAGGCCGGCAACGCAATGGTGGCGCAGGCCAACCAGCTACCGCAGCAGGTGTTGCGATTGCTGCAGGGTTAGGCCAACCAAAGCCGACTGAACCCTCAAGTTCTCCCCGCGGCAGCCGATGATCTGGTCGAGCGGGGTCCCGCGCCCGTCCGCCTCTGGCCGGGCCGACGAACCCGCCGCCGGAGACATCCATGGCCACCATCACCTCGACCGGCATTGGCAGCGGGCTGGACGTCAATTCGATCGTCACCCAACTGGTCGCGCTCGAGCGCAGGCCGATCCAACTGCTGCAGACCGAAGCAACCAGGCTCGACGCCCGTCTGTCGTCGTTCGGCAAGATCCAGAGCTACCTCGACACGATGCGCAGCGCGGCACGCACGCTCACCGAGAGCAACACCTGGAAGGCCGCGGCGGCCAGTTCGGGCGACAGCTCGGCAGTCAGCGTCACGGCCGCGTCGGGCAGCAGCGCCGGCAGCTATGCGGTCAAGGTCACCGCACTGGCCGCGGCGCAGATGAATGCCACCACGGCGCTCGCGTCGTCCACCAGCACCGTGGGCCAGGGCACGCTGCACATCGACATCGGCACCTGGTCGGATGACCTCTCGGGCTTCGCGCCCAAGAGCGGCAACACGACCATCGACAACACGATCGGTGCCGGCGAGGACACGCTGGAAAAGATCCGCGACAAGATCAACAGCGCCTCCAACCTCGCCGTGCGCGCCACCATCGTCAACGACGTCAACGGCTCGCGCCTGGTGCTGCAGTCACGCAGCAGCGGGGAGGAAAACGGGTTCCGCATCCAGGTCACCGACGGCGACGGCATCGGCAACGACGACAGCGGTCTGTCACGTCTGGCGTATGACCCCGAAAACTCGGCGGCCGTCAGTTCACGCAGCCAGCCCGCGGCCAACGCCACCGCCATCATCAACGGTCTGCCGGTCGAGTCGGCCAGCAACACGCTGACCAACGTGATCGACGGCGTGTCGCTGTCGCTGGCCAAGCAGACCACTGGTACGGTGGACGTGACGGTCTCGCGCGACACCGGCTCGATGCGCAAGGCGGTCGACGGTTTTGTCAGCGCCTACAACGACCTGACCAAACTGTTGCGCGAGCAGACCAAGTACGACGCCGCCAGCAAGAGCGCAGGCGCCCTGCAGGGCGACCGCACGGCGATCTCGATCCTGAGCCAGTTGCGCTCGGCCATGGGTGGCAGCTCGAGCGCCAGTGCCACCTTCGGCCACGCGTCCGACATCGGCCTGTCGCTGCAGAGCGACGGCACGATCAAGG
>JANOJJ010000308.1:0-2003 GCA_031408155.1 Rubrivivax sp. | reverse complement strand
AGAAGCCCAGCTTCGGGTTCTGGTAGTACAGCTGGTAGATCTGCTCGTCGGTCATCATGTAGACCGCGATCTTCCAGCGACTGGCGCAGCATGCCGCCGGCCACGTCGTCGAGCTGGCGCTCCATCAGCCACGGCATGATGTGCACCACCGTAACCTGCATGCCGCGCAGTCTGAGCCCGTTGGCTGCCTCCAGGCCGAGCAGGCCGCCGCCGATCACGACCGCGTGCCGGTACTTCGCCGCTGCGTCGATCATCGCCTGCGTGTCGGCGATGTCGCGGTAGGCGATCACGCCGGCCAGGTCGTTGCCGGGCACCGGCAGGATGAACGGCGTCGAGCCGGTGGCGATGAGCAGGCGGTCGTACTCGGCCTCGGTGCCGTCGTTGGCGACCACGCGCCGCTTGACGCGGTCGATCGTCGTGACCTGCTTTTCCGTATGCAAGGTGATGCCGTGCCCGGCGTACCACGACAACGGGTTGAGGATGATCTCGTCGACCGTCTGTTCGCCGGCCAACACGGGGCTGAGCAGGATGCGGTTGTAGTTGGGGTGCGGCTCGGCGCCGAACACCGTGATGTCATAGAGCTCGGGCGCGATGCGCAGCAACTCCTCCAGCGTGCGGATGCCGGCCATGCCGTTGCCGACCAGCACCAGTTTCATCTTCTTCATCGTGCGGTCCTCGGGTTCAGTGGCAAGGGCCCCGGCTCATGCCGTGGCCTCGACATGGCCATGCCGCCTGTAGAGGAAGTCGATCACCGCCTTGCGGTGCTGCACGTAGTGGCGGTCCTCGACCAGCTCGACGCGGTTGCGCGGACGCGGCAGGTCCACCCGCAGCACCTCGCCGATAGTGGCCGCCGGGCCGTTGGTCATCATCACGATGCGGTCCGACAACAGCACCGCCTCGTCGACATCGTGCGTGACCATCATCACCGTGGCGCCTTCGTGTTGGTCGGACCGGGCCACGATCTTCATCAACTCGTCCTGCAGCCGCGAGCGCGTCAGCGCGTCGAGCGCGCCGAAGGGCTCGTCCATCAGCAGCATCTTGGGCTGCATCGCCAGCGCGCGGGCGATGCCGACGCGCTGCTTCATACCGCCCGAGATCTCGTGCGGGCGCTTGGCCACGGCGTGGCTCATGCCGACCAGCTCGAGCGCAGCCAGTGAGCGGGCCTTCAGCCGGGCCTTGCCTTCCTTCTCGCCGAACACGCGTTCGACCGCGAGATAGACGTTGTCGAGGCAGCTCAGCCAGGGCAGCAGCGAGTGGTTCTGGAACACCACGCCGCGGTCGGGCCCCGGGCCCTTGAGCTCGCGGTCGTCGAGCAGCAGGATGCCGCTGGTCGGCGTGGTCAGCCCGGCCACCAGGTTGAGCAGCGTGCTCTTGCCACAGCCCGAGTGGCCGATCAGGCTGACGAACTCGCCGCGCTGCACATCGAGGTTGATGTCGCGCAGCGCGACGAAGGGCCCGCGCCTGGTCGCGAAGGTCATGCCCGCGTCGCTGATCTGCAGCATGGGCTTGCTGGACTTGCTCATCGTGCGTGCTCCTTCAGGCGTAGTCGAAACGCTTGGCCACCGCCATCAGCAGCCCTTCGAGCAGCAAGCCGACGCTGCCGATGACGAAGATCGCGATCATGATGTGCGCAACGTTGAGGTTATTCCACTCGTCCCAGACCCAGAACCCGATGCCGACGCCGCCGGTCAGCATCTCGGCGGCCACGATCACCAGCCAGGCCGTGCCCACCGACAGCCGCACGCCGGTCAGCAGGTAGGGCATCACCGAGGGCAACAGGATGCGGGTGGCGATCTTCCATTCGCTGAGCTTGAGCACGCGCGCCACGTTCAGGTAGTCCTCGGGCACACGCTGCACGCCCACCGCAGTGTTGATCACCATCGGCCAGATGCTGCAGATGAAGATGGTCCAGATCGCCGCCGGGGGCCTGCCGACGCGGGGGCTGCCATGCAGGCCGGGCGCGGCGGGGTCAGGCGGGGTCAATGGGCCGCGACGGCGATCTT
>JANOJJ010000306.1:0-14093 GCA_031408155.1 Rubrivivax sp. | reverse complement strand
CGACGAGTGGGCCCTTTCTGGGGCTCACCCTTCGGGCCGGGGTACCCAAGGGCGCTGAGCCGTGTTGCGCCGCTTGCCCAGGCGGCCAGCATGGGCTGCGCGCCGCGCCTTGCTCAGCGCCCTTGGCCACCCCGGCGCGGGTGCGATCGATTGCCTCTCAGCCTCTCAGGCCTGCGCCAGGAAGACGCCGAACCAACCCTGCTCGTCGAGCCAGTGGCGTGTCTGGCGCCAGCCGGCGCGATGCAGCGCAGCCTCGAACGCGGTCGGCGTCCACTTGTACGAGTTCTCGGTATGCAGCCGCTCGCCGGCTGCAAAGCGGCGCTGCTGACCGGGCCAGGTGACTTGCAGCGAACGGCGCGCCTGCAGGTGCATTTCGATGCGCGACTCGGTCTCATTGAACAAGGCCAGGTGTTGCCAGTCGCGCACGTCGAAGTCGCTGCCCAGGCGCTGGTTCAGGTGGCGCAACAGGTTCAGATTGAACGCTGCGGTGACGCCCAACGGATCGTCATAGGCGGCCTCCAGTACAGAGCGCGGCTTGACGAGGTCGACCCCGATCAGCAGGGCACCGCCGTTGGCAAGTTCGCGCGCTTCGCGCAGCAGCCGCGCGGCATCGGGCGGCGAGAAGTTGCCAATGCTCGACCCCGGGTAGAAGACCAGCGAAGCCCCGTCATGGACGCCGCTCGGCAGGGCCAGGCGCTGTGCGAAGTCCATCACCACGCCGGTCATCGGCAGCGCCGGATGGCGTTGTTGCAGTGCGCTCAGTGCGCTGCGCAGGAAGTCCTCGGCGATGTCCACCGCGACGTAGTGCTGCGGGCGCAGCGCGGCGAACAGCCGGGCCGCCTTGGCGCCGTCGCCGGCGCCCAGATCGACCAGCGCATAGTTCTCGGACAGCGTGTCTCGCACTGCTGCCGATATGGCGCTGCCATGCGTGGACATGATGGCGGCCTCGGTGCGCGTGGGGTAGTACTCGGGCAGTTCGGTGATGGCCACGAACAGTGCCGAGCCGAGTGCGTCGTAAAGGTACTTGGGTGAGACCTCGGCTTGCGCCAGCAACAGGCAACGGGTCAGCTCGGACGTCGCCTCGGTGCTGTTCACCGACGGCGATCGGACGAAGCGGGGCGTGAGGGCGGCAGTCGGTTGCATCGAGGCGGGCAGGGCAGGTAACGCAGGAGCGGCGTCGGTCGCCAGGGGGCTCGGGCGCAAGTAAGCGGTGGGTCGATTGGGCGCCCATATTCTTACGCGTGTAAGGGAAACGACCTTGAAACGACAATGATGCGATGTCGCCCATTTCGCCTTGCCTTGTCGCCACCGATCGCCGCTCGTGCCTGCGCACCCTGCTCGGCCTGGCCGCGTTGGCCGTGCCCACTGCGCGGGCGGCCGAAGCCTTCGAATGGCGCCCCTGGCCGGCCAGCAAGCGCGTGCCGCCGCTGGACTTGCCCTTGGCCGACGGCAAGCGCTGGCGCCTGGCGGAGCACCCGGGCAAGGTCGTGCTCGCCAATTTCTGGGCCAGCTGGTGCGCGCCGTGCCGCGACGAAATGCCGTCGCTGGTGCGCCTGGCCAGTCAACGAGCGGGTGATGGCCTGGTCGTGGTGGGAGTCAACTACCGCGAGTCGGCGAGCGCCGTCTGGCGCTTCCTCGACACCTTGCAGGTGAGCTTGCCGACCCTGCTCGACAGCGACGGCTCGATCGCCGCCGCCTACACGCCGCGCATCTTTCCCAGCACCGTGCTCTTCGACCGCCGCGGCCGACCCGTGGGCACGGTGGTCGGCGAGATCGACTGGGGCGGCGAAGCGGCTGCACGTATCCTGGCGCCGCTGCTCGGTTCGGGATGATGCAGATAATGCCTCGCCTCGCGGTCCTTCCCCTTTCACCCATGCAAATCAGCAGGAGATCGATGATGAGCTCTGTCGACCGTCGCACCGTCCTCGGCCTGGCGTCCGGGCTTGCCCTGGCGCCACTGACCTTGCCCGTGTTCGCGCAGGAGCGCCGCTTTGACCCGCAGCCCGGCACCTGGCGCAGCTTCGAGATCACCACCACCGTCGAATTGCGCGGCGCGACCGGTGCCGCCCGGGCGTGGGTGCCGGTGCCGTCGGTCGATGCCGACTTCCAGCGCAGCCTGGAAAGCGCCTACACCGGCAACGCGGCGCGCGTGCAGATCGCGTCCGACACGCGCTACGGCGCGCGCATGGTCATGGCCGAGTTCGCCGAGGGCACGGCTGCCCCGACCTTGCAGGTCACGAGCCGCTTCGAGACCCAGAACCGCGCCACTGACTGGAGCCGCAAGGTGGCCGCGCGTGAAAGCGCCGACACGCTGCGCTACTGGATACAGCCGACCGAACTGATGCCCACCGACGGCATCGTGCGTGACACCGCGCGCGAGATCGTGACCGGTGCCAAGACCGACCTCGACAAGACCCAGCGCATCTACGACTGGATCGTCGACAACACCTATCGCGAACCCAAGGTTCGCGGCTGCGGCGTGGGCGACATCAAGGCCATGCTCGAGACCAGGAACTTCGGCGGCAAGTGCGGTGACATCAACGGCCTGTTCGTCGGCCTGTGCCGCGCCGCCGGCGTGCCGGCGCGCGATGTGTACGGCATCCGCCTGGTGCCCTCGGCCTTCGGTTACCGCGAACTGGGTGGCAACCCGGCCAGCCTGAAGGGCGCGCAACACTGCCGCGCCGAGGTCTACCTGCGCGACCACGGCTGGGTGGCGATGGATCCGGCCGACGTGGGCAAGGTCATGCGGCTGGAAACCCCCGAATGGATCAAGAACCCTGATCACCCGGTGGTCGCACCCGTGAAGAAGGCCTTGTTCGGCGGCTGGGAGGGCAACTGGCTGGCCTACAACGTGGCGCACGACGTAGCGCTGCCCGGATCGACGGGTCCGAAGGTCAGCTTCCTGATGTATCCGCAGGCCGAGCATGGCGGTGGCCGCATCGACCCGCTGGCGCCGGACGACTTCAAGTACACGATTACTGCACGCGAGATCGCCAGGTCTTGAGCGTGGCATGGCCGCAGTTGGGCGTGCAGCAGGCCTGGGCGGTTCTGGCCGTGGCCATCGCCTTCGAGGTCGCCGGCACCACCTGCATGCGCTTGTCCGAGGGCTTCAGCCGCTGGCTGCCGTCGGCGCTGATCTTCGTCTTCTATGCGCTGTCGTTCGGCCTCAACACGATGATCATCAGCCGGCTCGGCCTGAGCGTGGTGTACGCCGTGTGGTCGGGTGTGGGCACGGTGATTACCGCGCTGATCGGCATCCTGTACTTCAAGGAACCGGCCACGGCGCTGAAGATGGCCAGCATCACGATGGTGGTGGTCGGCGTGTTCGGACGGCACGCGGCCAGCCGAAGCACCGGTTGACCGGTCGATGACGCCCGCCCCCGACAACGAGGATTCGATCCGCCGCTATGCCCGCCACGCGGCGGGCTACGACGCGTCGGCCATGCGCACGATGCCGCTGCGCCTGCGCGCCATTGCCGGCTTGCGCCTGCAGCCGGGCGACGTGGTGCTGGACGTCGGTGCCGGCACGGGCCTGAGCTACGAACCGCTGCTGCAGGCGGTCGGCGCGACGGGTCGGGTGCTGGCCTTCGAGCAAAGCCCGGACATGTTCGAACGCGCCCGCCAGCGAGCCCAGGCGGCCAACTGGCCGAACCTGTGGCACACCTGCGCCAGTGCCGAGGCCGTGCAGCTGCCATGCGCGCCGACGGCCGTGCTCTTCAACTACGTGCACGACATCACGCGCTCGCCCGAGGCCCTGCGCAACCTGCTCGGTCAGGTACAGCCCGGCGCGCGCATCGCGATGGCCGGCATGAAGTTCTTTCCCTGGTGGACCGGACCGCTGAACCTGCTGGCCTGGCTGAAGAACCGGCCCTACAACGTGCGCGCCGCCGAACTCTGGCGGCCGTGGGACAAGGTGCAGGCCTGCTGCAGTGAGTTCGAGCGCAGCAGCACGCAGGGCGGCATGGGCTACATTGCCCGCGCGCGGCTGCGCACCGATCGGCCGGTCGGCGCCACCAGGGTCCATCCATGACGCTCGCCGCTGCCGCGCCCGACACCGCAGCACAGCCCTTGATCGACCGCTACCTGAGCGTGCGGCAACAGACCGAGGCGCTGGCTGCGCCGCTGTCGCAAGCCGACTGCCAGGTGCAGTCCATGCCCGACGCCAGCCCGACCAAATGGCACCTGGCGCACGTCACCTGGTTCTTCGAGACGTTCATCCTCGAGCGGCACGAAAGCGGTTTCACGCCGCACCATGCGTCGTTCCGCGTACTCTTCAACAGCTACTACAACGGCGTCGGCGACCAGCACCCTCGGCCGCAGCGCGGGCTGATCACGCGGCCCGGCCTGGCCGAGGTGCTGGCGTACCGGCGCGCGGTGGACGAACGGGTGCTGCGGCTGCTGGGCAGGCCCGTCAGCGCCGAGGTTGCGAACCTGCTCGAACTCGGCTTGCAGCACGAGCAGCAGCATCAGGAACTGATACTGACCGACCTTCGGCACCTGCTGTCGAGCAATCCGCTCGACCCGATCTACAGGCCACGCTGGCCGCTGACCAGCGTGGCACCGGTGCCGCTGCGCTGGGTGGGTTTCGACGGCGGTGCAATCGACATCGGCCATGGCGGCGACGGCTTCGCGTTCGACAACGAGGGCCCTCGCCACCGCAGTTGGCTGCGCCCCTATGCCCTGGCCAACCGGCTGGTGACGCACGGCGAATGGGCCGACTTCATCGCCGACGGCGGATATGCCCAGCCGCGTTGGTGGTTGGCGGCGGGCTGGGACTGGCTGCGCCAGCAGTGCATCGACGCGCCGATGTACTGGCGCGCCGAGGGTGACGGCGCCTGGAGCAGTTTCACGTTGCATGGCCGCGTGCCGCTGGACCCGCTGACGCCGGTGGTCAACCTCAGCCTGTATGAAGCCGACGCCTACGCCCGCTGGTTCGGCGCCAAGCATCCGCAGCAGCCGCCGGCACGCCTGCCCACCGAAGCGGAATGGGAACATGCGGCCGGGCCCGACCCCACGCCGTGGCTGGACCAGGGCAACTTCCTCGAATCCGCGGCGCTGCACCCCTTGCCGGTGGCCGCGGCGCGAGAAGGCCTGCTGCAATTGCTGGGTGACGTGTGGGAATGGACCACCAGTGCCTATGCGCCGTACCCCGGCTTTCGGGCCTGGGACGGGGCGGTGGGCGAGTACAACGCCAAGTTCATGCTCAACCAGTACGTGTTGCGGGGCGGCTCGTGCGCCACGCCGCGCCGCCACATCCGAACGACGTACCGCAACTTCTTCCCCGCCGCTGCGCGTTGGCAGTTCAGCGGCGTGCGCCTGGCCCGGGACCTGGACTGATCGGCGCCTCATGCACGGGAATCCAAAGCGTCACTGCTGCGTATAGCCTCGGGACCGACGCTTGCATTCATGACCGCCAAACCCCGAATCGCGCTGCTGTTCAACTACGACTGGGACGCGCTGGGCCATGGCCGCCAGGCTTCGAAGTGGCACTTCGACGAAGCGGGCTTCGACCTCTTTTCCTTCCCCAGCAATGCGCGGCTGGTCAGTTTTGACCTGCGGCGCTTCGCGGCGGCACAAGCCCGGCGCGGGCGCCGCCGCAGCTGGGTGGGAGTGAGCTCGCAGAATGAACAGTTCGGCGCGCTGGCAGCGGCCCTGACTGCCGAGGCGTTGGGCCTGCCCGGCACCCGCCCCGAAGCCGTGATCGCCGCACAGCACAAGCTGTATGCGCGCCAGGTGCTGCAACGGGTGGCGCCCGAGGCCAACATTCGATTCGAGCCGCTGCAGGCCGAGTACGGCGACCCGATCCCCGAAGGCCTGTCGTACCCGTACTTCGTCAAGCCGGTGAAGGCGGCGTTTTCGGTGCTGGCGCGCGCCGTGCGCAGCGCGGCCGAACTGCATCAGCACACGCGCTTCGGGCGGCGCGAGCTGTGGGTCATCCGGCGCCTGGTCGAGCCGTTCGAGCAGGTGCTGCGTGAGCGTCTGCCGCAGGCCGGCACGGCGCATCGCATGCTGCTCGAAGAGCCGTTGCCGCATCACACGCCGCAGTACAACCTGGACGGCTGGGTGGTCGATGGCCGGGCGCAGGCGCTGGGCGTGGTCGACGCGATCATGTACCCGGGCACGCAGGCCTTCATGCGCTGGGAGCACCCCAGTCGCCTGGCGCCGGCGGTGCAGGCACGGGCGCTGGACGTGGCGCAGCGCTTCCTGGCGGCGATCGGTTTCACGCATGGCCTGTTCAACATGGAATTCTTCCATGACCCGGCCAGCGGCCGACTGAGCGTGATCGAGTTCAACCCACGCCTGGCGTCGCAGTTCAGCGACCTGTACCTGCGGGTGCGCGGTATCGAGCCGCATGCGCTGGCCCTGGCGCTGGCCACCGGGCAGGACCCGGCCGACGTGGCGCGGCGCGAGCCGGTGGCCGGCGCTGCGGCCAGCTTCGTCTACCGCATCTTCCCGGATGAGGCGAACCCGGACCTGCCCAGCCGCTGGCAGGTGGCGCGACTGCGGCGCGAGTTTCCCGATGCGTTGTTCTTCAGCTATCCGCGTCGCGGCGCCGAACTGGCGCGCGACTTCAAATGGCTGGGCAGTTGGCGCTACGGCATCGTGCACCTGCAGGGCCGCGACGAGCACGACCTGCGCGAGCGCTGCCTGCGCGCCAGCGGGCTACTGGGCTGGCGTGCGCCCTACGCCGACCAATCGACGCCACCACCGATGGCGCCGGCCTGGATCCTGCCCGCATCGGCTTCAGGAGCCTCCGGATGACGCTGGCCCTGCGCTCGGTCCGCCTGCTGTCGGTCAACCTTGGCGGCGCCTGAACCAGGCTTTGCAGCCTTGCCCCGCTGCGGACGGCGTCGCTGGCTGGCCGGAGTGGCCGCCTGGACCTCGAGCGCTTGCACGCTGGACCCCGATCGGGACCATGCCGGCGCCGACGCTCCGGCCGCTGGCCCGCTGGCGCGGCCGGTGCGCACGGCCTGGGTCTTCAGCTCGGGCGGGCCGCGCGGCTTCGTGCACGTGGGTGTGCTCAAGGGGCTGGCCGAACTGGGCCTGGCGCCCGATCTGGTGGTGGGGTCGTCGGTCGGCGCCGTGGTCGGGTCGCTGTGTGCCGGTGGATTGACGGCGGGCGCGATCGAGACCCTGGCGCTGGATTTGCAGCCGGTGAACCTGGCCCGCTGGGCACCATTGTCTGCCGAGCGATTCAGCGGCGCCGCGCTGCGCGACTTGGTGGCCGAGACGCTCGGCCATCGACCGCTGGAACAGTTGCCGCTGGCCATGGTGTGCGTCGCCCAGCGCTTGCGCGACGGTGCGGTGGTCGGTTTCAGCCGCGGCGACTCGGGTCTGGCCGTGCAGGCCGCCAGCGCGATCGAAGGTCGTTTGACGCCGGTGCGCATCCGCGGCGAGCGATACGCCGACGCCGACCTGCACACGCCGCTGCCGGTGCGCGTGGCGCGCGCGCTCGGCGCCACGCGCATCCTGGCAGTCGACGCGTCGGCGCATGAAGACCGCGCGCCCGCGGCGGCGCAGCGCTTTCGCGAAGGGGACCTGCGCAAGCGCGCGCTGACCAGGCTCGACGCCGACAGCGCCGACGTGTTGCTGCACCCGGACTTCGGCTACTGGGTCAACCTGTCGCGCGAGTTTCGCGAACGCGCGATCGATGCCGGCTACCGCGCCACGCTGGCCGCAGCGGTGCACCTTCGGGCCCTGCATGCAGCCTGATCAGGCGCGCCGCGCCGGTCCTGTCAGCGGCGGTTGTCCCAGCGGTCGCGCCAGTCCGGGATGCCGTCGTGGTCGCGGTCGGGCTGCGGGCGCCAGCCGGGGTGGCCGCGGCGGTTGTCGTAGCGGCCGTCCCAGCGGTTGTCCCAGCGGTCGTAGCGGTTGGGGATACCGTCCCGGTCGCGGTCGCCGCGCCAGGCTCGCGGGTCGTCGCGGTAGTCGTGACGGTAGTCGTGACGGTAGTCGTGACGGTAGTCGTGGCGGTAGTCGCGGCGGTCACGCCAGTCGGGCACACCGTCGCGGTCCCGGTCGCGCCAGACCGGCTGGCCCTGGCCGTGGTCTTCAACGATCTCGACCCACGGCAGCGGAATCGGCAGCAGCGGCAGCGGCAGCGCGATGGGCGCCGCGATGCGCAGCGACCACTGCAGGTGGCGGTCAGACGCCTGCGCGGCGCCGGCGGCCAGCACACCGGCCAGCGCCAGCGTGGCAATCGACAGGACCTTGCTCGTGTTCATACTGTCTCCGGTGAGGTGAGCCGTGCGAGGCACGTGACAACACAACGCGGGGACCCTCATTGGTGGCGACCTGCACTTCGTAAAGCTGCGTCAACAGTCGTGTGAGGTTGTCGCCGGGCACCGTGCCAGCGTGGGTGCCGGGATCAGCGCGTGGCCGCGATGCGTTCGGCCAGCTGCCACAAGGCCACGCGATGCGCGGCCACCAGGGTGTCGATCGCGCGGTCGGCGCTGGCAACGCGCAGCGCGACACTTTCGGTGCGTGGCGCCAGGCGACCGTGCGGGTCGAGCAGCATCCAGCGCGCCTGCAGCCGCACGGCCATGCGCTCGGCGTCGGCTTGCAGCGCCACGATCTCCACCCGCAACTGCCGCGTGACAGACACGCCCGGAGGCAGCGGCGCCGTCCATACCCGGTCTTCACCCAGCAACGCCGCCAGGTCCTGCCGCAGCACGCGCGGCACCGCGTCGCGCAGCGACTCGGCCCAGCGGTGGCCCGACAGCGCCAGCAGCCCGGTCTGGCCCTGCGGCAGCAGGATGGCCTCTCGGTCCAGGTAGTCCGGCACGCGCACGGGCAGCAGCAGTTGCCAGACTTGGGCCGAGGGGCTGACGCTGGTCATGGCCACCGGGGGCTCGGCGCGCAGGTGGTACAGCTGCACCGGGGCCGAGCTGGTGCAACCCGCCAGCAGGCCGCCAGTCAGCGCGCCCAGCACGGCGCGGCGGCTTCGAATGCAAGACAGAGGCGAGGTCACTAGAGCTCCACCGGAGTCAGGGCGTGGCCGCGCGGCCACGGATCAGGGCCTCGGGCTGGCGCTCGAGCAGATCGGCCAGGTCGCGCACCGCTCGCGAGGCGCGCGCCATGTCCTGCGCTGCGCGTTCGAACTGCTGCAGCAAGCCCGTGTCTTCTGACGTCGCGCTGCGCAACGCGGTGGCCGTACGCGCCAGGTCGTCGGCGGCGCGCTGGACGCTGTGCAGCGTCGGCTGTGCGGTATCGGCCAGGCGGTCGACACGGGCCATGGTGCGGTTGACGCTGTCGGCCGCCTGGCCCACGCGGTCGACCGCACTGCCCACGCGGTCGACCGCCGCGCCCCATTGTTCGGCACTGCGCCGCGTGGCGCCCAACGTGCCTTGCAGCGCATCGGCCAAGGGCCCGATGCGCTGGTCCACGCGCGCCAGCAGTCGGCGCAGCTCGGCGCCGGCCTGGGCCAGCTCGTCGACGCTCTGGCGCAGTTTGGGGTCGGCCACCAGTTGCCGTGCGCCGGTGGCCACCGCTGCCACGTCGGCTACCAGCTGCTCCAGGTCCAGGTTCTGCAACTGCTTTTGCAGCGCCTGGATCGTTGTCGCCACGGTCGGGATCTCGGGCAGGCCGGACCTGGCAACACCACGGCGGGCCGGTAAGCCGGGACGCAAGTCGAGGTCGACGTAGAGCAGACCGGTGAGCAGGCTTTGAATCGACAGCTGGGCACTCAGGCCCTGCGCCACCAGGTCGGCCACCGTCACGCCGCCACCTTTGCCCTGCAGGCTGCCGATCTTGTCGCGTTCGATCTCGATCTCGACCGGGATCGCGTAGCGCCCCGGCTGACCCTGGTAGACCACGCCGATGCCCACCACACGGCCCAGGCGCACGCCGCGAAAGACCACCGGTGCGCCGAGCTGCAGGCCGTAGACCGACCCGTCGAAGTAGGCCACCGCGCGCTCGCGGGTGGCGAACAGCCCGCCACCCGAGACCACGACCACCGCGCTGACCAGCAGTGCCAAGGCGCCCAGCATGAACAGGCCGATTCGGGTGGGATGGGCCTTGCGCTTCATGTGCGGTCCGCCCGGTGCAGGAACTCACGCACGCGCGCGGGCCCCTGTTCGGCCAGCCGCCCGGGGGTGTCGAGCGCGGTCATGGTCTTGTCCAGGTGGTCGAGGTAGAGCAGCCGGTCGGCCACCGCGAACACGCTGTCGATCGAATGACTGACCATCACGACGGTGGTGCCCAGGTGCCGGCGCAGGTTGAGTATCAGGCCATCCAGCCGTGCAGCGCTGAACGGGTCCAGCCCCGACGAGGGTTCGTCCAGGTACAGCAGCTCGGGGTCGAGCGCCAGCGCGCGCGCGATCGCGGCGCGCTTGCGCATGCCGCCGCTCAACTCGGATGGCTCCAGCTCGAAGGCGTCCTCCAGGCCCACCAGGGCCAGCTTCCAGCGCGCGCGTTGCTGCCGTTGGGCGTGGCCGAGCGGGGTGAACAGGCGCAGCGGCAGCATCACGTTTTCGCCCACGGTCATCGAGCTCCACAGGGCGCCGGCCTGGAACATCACGCCGAAACGGCGGCGCAGCTGGCCCAGCATCTCGTCGTCGCAGTGGTGCAGGTCCTGTTCGCCATACAGCACCTGGCCGGCAGCCGGTGTCTGCAGACCGATCAGGTGGCGCAGCAGCGTGCTCTTGCCGCAGCCACTGGCGCCCACGATGGCCAGCACCTCGCCGCGGCGAATGTCGAAGTCGAGGTTGCGCTGGACGACCTCGTCGCCGAAGGCCATGGTCAGGCCGATCACGCGGACCAGGGGCGCCGCGGGCGCTGCCGGCACGGCTTGAAGGTCCATGCTCACAAGCCCAGGCTCTGGAACAGTACCGTGCTGGCCGATGCGGCGATCACGATCCACAGCAGCGCCTTGACCACCGCGGTGGTGGTGGCGCCGCCCACGGCCTGCGCGTCGCGCCCGGCGTGCAGGCCTTCGCGGCAGCCGGCCAGTGCCACCAGCACGATGTACATCGTGCCCTTGAAGATGCCGATCCACAGGTGCGTCCAGGTCAGCGCCGACAGGCACTTGTGCAGGTACTCCGCCGCCGGCACGCCGTAGATGCCCACCACCGGCGGCAGCCCGGCCAGCACGCCCACCAGCGCGGCGTAGGCAATCAGCAGCGGCGCCACCATCAGCATTGCCAGCAGGCGCGGCAGCACCAGGTACTCGATCGGGTCGATGCCCATCGCGCGCAGCGCGTCGATTTCTTCGTTGGCCTGCATGGTGGCCAGTTGGGCGGCAAAGGCCGCACCGATGCGCCCGGCCAGGATCACGCCCGTCATCAGCCCGGCCAGCTCGCGCACCATGCCCACCGTGACCACGTCGGCGATGAAGCTCTGCGCACCGATGCGCTGCAGCTGCGCGCCGCCCATGTAGGCCAGCATCATCCCGATCAGGAAGCAGGTGAGCGTGACGATGGGCAGGCTCAAGGGCCCGGTCTGGTCGATCTGGCGCACGACGTCGGACCCGCGCATCACGGCCTTGCCGCGCAGCAGTCGGCCCAGCGCCAGCGTCACCTCACCCACGAAGGCGGCGGTGGTCAGCGCGTCCTGTAGCCAGTGGCGCAGGCCGTCGGCCAGCCCGGGCACCGGATGCTCGGCGGGCAGGTCCTCGGCGCCGACGCCCTCGGCCGGCAAGGCGAGCGCCAACGGGGCACGCAAGGCTTCGGGCAGGGCGTCCAGGTCCAGCGCCACGCCGGCGCGCCGCAAGGGCGACAACAGCAGCCACAGGCGCGGTGCGGTGTGGCTGTCCCAGCCGGCCAGGGCCTGGGCGTCGACACGGACCCGGTCGCCGGCAGCAGGCCTGGGGTTCAGCGCGGGCAATGCAGCGCCGGCGGTCAGAGGCAGGCGCCAGTCGCCGCGCAGCGCCAGAGTCCAGCCATCGGTCGCGGCGTTCCAGGACAGCAGATCGGGTGCTGCAGCGGGGCGGTGCTTCACGGCGGCGATGATGCCTCAGCGACGACCGTCAGCCGGCGCGGCTCGGCGGAGTTCACCGAATGCTTACCGGCGGTGCTGCTGACGGTGGGCATGACCGACCCGCGGGTCGAGGCCTGGTACGGCGGCAAGATGGCGGAGCGGCTGCACAAGGCTAGCCGCTCGAATGACCCGATCGCGCTGCGCGTGAGCTTCGACGCCGGCCACGGCGTGGGCTGCACGCGCGGCCAAGTCGACGACGAGCGCGCCGACGAGTTTGCCTTCGCCCTGTGGCGCGCCGGGAGCCGCAACGCAGCCTGATCAAGCCGCCGGCAGCACCAGCCGCAGGGGACCGTGGCGCTGCCACGCAGCGGCCTCTTCGTGCAGCAGGAAGAGCGTGCGCTCGCGGCGCTGGGCCCAGCTGGCCTTCCATCCCAGCCGCGCCTCGGAGCCCGCCGCGCGCAGGTCGAGGTCGCGCGGTGGCACCGCTTCGCGCGCGTGGCAGGCGATCACCGCCAGCCGCAGGCATAGCACCTGCCAGGCAAAGCCTTCCTGCGCCAGCGTGGTCTCGAGCTTGCGCAGGCCGCCGCGCTGGCCCAGCACCAGTTCGCCGATGCGGCGCTGCTGGCTCTGCGAGAAGCCCGGCGCATCGACATGCGCCATCAGGTAGGCGCTGTGCCGATGGTGGTCGTGGTGCGACACCGTCAGCCCCACCTCGTGCAACGCACAGGCCCAGCCCAGCTCGCGCCCCGCGTCGGCGCCGGCGTCGGGGCAGGCCTGCTGATGGAGCGCCAGTGCCAGCGCCGACACCCGTTCGGCCTGCGCGGTGTCGACTTCGAAACGGCGCTGCAGTTCGGCCACCGAAACGTCGCGCAGGTCACCGTGGTGGGCCTTGCGCAGCGCCAGCAGGCGTTGATGCAGATCGATGATCACGCCCTGGCGCAGCGCGCCCTTGGCGGGCAGCAGGGCCTCGATGCTGAACTGCGCCGCCAGCGTGTAGAGGATCGCCAGCCCACCGGCGATCACCGGTTTGCGCTCGGGCTTGAGGCTGGGCAGGTCCAGCCGGTCGACCTGGCCGGCCTCGACGCAACGCTCGATGCACCAGCACAAGCCGTCGGGCGTGATGCGGCCCTCGCCGCGGCCGCTGGCGGCGAGCACATTGGCCACCGCGCCCACGGTCCCGCTGGAGCCCAGCGCTTGCTGCCACAGCGGGCGGCCAAAGGCATGCAGGGCTTCTTCGAACTCAGCCCCCGCGGCCACCTGCGCCGCGCGAAAGGCGGCCGCCGTGAAACGGCCGTCGCCGAAGTAGCGCATCGACAGGCCGACCGATCCGACGGCAAAGGACTCGGCAACGCGCGGCACGCGGCCTTGGCCCAGGATCAGCTCGGTCGAACGGCCGCCGATGTCGACCACCAGCCGCGGCTTGTCCGACGGCTGCAGGTGAGCCACCCCGGCGTAGATCAGCCGTGCTTCCTCACGCCCGCTGATGACTTCGATCGGGAAGCCCAGCGTCGCTTGGGCGCGCAGCAAGAAGCTGTTGCGGTTGCGCGCTTCGCGCAAGGTCTGGGTCGCCACTGCGCGCACCTGCGCTGGCATGAAGTCAGTCAGCCGCGCGGCAAAGCGACGCAGGCACGCCAGGCCGCGCTCGACCGCCTCTTCGGTCAGCATGCCGTCGGCGTCGAGCCCGCCGCCCAGGCGCACGGTCTCCTTCAGGTAGTCGAGCCGCTTGTAGCGGCCGTGCTGGAGCGATCCGATCTCGAGCCGGAAGCTGTTCGAGCCCATGTCAACCGCAGCCAGGGCAGCAGGGGCGGACAGGGTGGGGTCGCGCATGCCGGCATTGTGCCGGGTGGCAGGGGAGATCGTTGCCTCGTTCCTACAACCCGCCGCATACCAGCCACGCCGACAACCGCCAGCGCCGCTGCGGGAATCAGGCCGACGACGGTCACGAGCGTGGCCTGGCCTGGTTCGCGCGGCCGCTGGCTTGACAGCTCCGCTAGGATGCCGCGTGGGGCCCGGGTGGCCCCGGCGCAGTCTTCAACCGGACGCCCCTGCGCGGGGCGTCGTCGTTGCACGCATGACCCTGCTCTACATCGTGATGGCCACGCTGGCTGGAGGCCTGCTGTCGGTGCTGACCGCCGCGGCCATCAACGTCGTGCTGCTGGCGCGTCTGGTGCGCAGCC
>JANOJJ010000217.1:0-3582 GCA_031408155.1 Rubrivivax sp. | reverse complement strand
GCTGCGCGTGCACACGAGCATCAATCGCCAGCGCGTGCAGTCGGTCGACGCAACCAACATCATCACTGGGCTCAAGGGTTCGGGCGACTGGGTCCAGGTCGGCCGCAATGCGCTGCCGTTGTTCAACGCCGGGCTGGTCGGCACCCAGCGCCAGACGCTGTACCTGCGCACGAGCCCCGACCGCGACGTCACCAACTTCGGTGCCGACGTGCTGTTCCCGGTGCTCGTGCGGGATGCCGAAGCGCTCGGCATCTACCGTGCACTGGGTGTGCCGCAGGCCACCGTCGACAGCGTGCTGAAGGGCCCGCGCCTGGACATCATCAACGCGATCAACCTCGGCCGGCCGATCCCGGTCGCCGATGGCTCCACCGGCGACGTGATCACGCTCGACGCGGCGATCGATTCGAGCTTCCCGAACGGCCGCCGTCTCGGCGGGGGCACGGCGCCGAACCGCAACCAGGTGAATGTGAACAGCGTGCTCATCAGCCTGATCGTGGCCGGAAACCCGGCGGCCGGATTGGCCAAGGGCGTCGAAGTCAACGACAAGAACTACCTCGACCGCTTCCCATTCCTCGCGCCGGCGCATCAGGGCTTGCTGCAGGGCCACGGTGGCATCAACCTGCCGACCGTGCCGGACATTCCATCGCCTTGAGCGCAGGCGATGACGCGGCCAACGCCGAAAGTGAGGGCTCCAGCGTGACTCCATCCCAACCGGCCGTGCGCCTTTTGACGGGCTGCATCGTCGGGCTGCTCGCCAGCGCGGGAGCGCTGGCGCATGATTTCTGGATCGAGCCGGCCAGCTTTTCGCCCCTGCCCGGTCAAGCCGTGGCGGTGCGTTTGCTGGTCGGTGAACACTTCAGCGGCGATGCGGTGGCGCGGCCGGCCGCTGCAAACATGCATCGCTTCGTGCTCGCTGACGCCAGCAGCAATGCCAGCGCGACGCTGCCCGGACGTGCCGGCGCCGACCCGGCTGGAGTCTTTCGCCTGGCCAGTCCGAGGGCCTATGTCATCGGCTTTCATGGCAAGCCGATTGCTATCGAGCTGGCGGCGGAAAAGTTCAATGCTTACCTCAAGGACGAAGGCCTGGAGTCGATCCTCGCGCTGCGCGCCGAACGCGATCAGTTGAACCAGCCTGGCCGCGAAATCTATTCACGCTGCGCGAAGAGCCTGGTGCGCGCCGGGCCGGCCGACGACGAAGGCCGGCCGGCCGACCGGGCGCTGGGTTTCGCGCTCGAACTCATTGCCGAGCGGCAGCCAGCGCTCTTGCGCGATGGGCAATCACTGCCGGTGCGTCTGTTGGTCGAAGGCCAGCCACTGGCCGGAGCGCTGGTGGTCGCGCTCCTTCGCGCCGACCCGCAAACCAGGATAGCGCTGCGCAGTGATGCCGACGGTCGCGTGTTGTTGCCGCTGTCGCGCGCTGGCCAGTGGTTGGTCAAAGCGGTGCACATGCGGCCGGCCCCGGCAGGCAGTGGCGCCGATTGGGAGAGCCTGTGGGCCTCGCTCAGTTTCTCGAGCGGCAACGTTGACTGAGGAGCGGCCAGCAAGAAGCCGGTCCTGTCCGACCGAGCATCGGTAGGGCACCAGCGCGTTTGCTGACGCTGGCGATGTGCCGCGCAGCGGACAGAGCGGGCGGCCATCGAGGCCGAACAGCAGACGCCGTTGTTGACGGCCAACGAACAAGGTCTTCGCGTTTGCGCCGATTCATGCTCCAATAGCCATCCAGATAGACTCCATATGGATGGCATAATCATGAATGCACGAGCGTTCGACCTGCGACAACGGGCCGGCGAAACCGAGAAGATGACCGTCAACGTCGGCGTTGTCGACCTCGGCCATGTCGACCTGCTGGTGCAGGAGGGCTTCTATTCCAACCGCTCCGATCTGATTCGAACGGCGCTGCGCAACCAGCTCGCCCTGCATGCAGACATGGTCAGGCAGACCGTGGCCCGCCGCACCCTCACGGTGGGGCTGCAGCACTTCGGCCGCGCCGACCTCGAACGCGCCGTGGCCGCCGGCCAGCGCTTGCAGATCCAGGTCGTCGGCCTGGCTCGCATCGGCGACGACGTCACGCCCGAACTGGCCCGTGCGGCGATCGATTCCGTGACCGTGCTGGGTGCTTTTCAAGCCCCTGCGGCGGTGCGGCAGGCGCTGTCCGACCGCATGCACTGACTTTGCAGAAAGCTGCCATGAAAAACCCCTTTGGCTCAGGCTCGCCTTCGTTCGACGTCGGGCGCATCAGCGCCACGATCCAGCGCGCGCTCACGGCGGCCGGACTCGACACGTCGTCGGGCCCGATGCGCGGCGTCACCGACACGATCAAGCGCGCCCTGTCGTCGGTTGGCCTGGTTCGCGGCGAGCCGTCGCCGCAGCCCGAGGCCTCGGTCATCGACGTCGTGGCCACTGTCGTCGGCACGGCGGACGAGCGCGCTGACGCGGCGCAACGCCAGCCCTCAGTGGGCGAAGCGGCGCCACCCGGCGCGTTTGTCGCGCGCGAGTTCAGCAACCACGCCGGCAAGCGGACCTACAAGCTCTACGTGCCCGCACGGACCGCGGACGCGCCGATGCCGCTACTCGTCATGCTGCACGGCTGTACCCAGTCGGCCGAGGATTTCGCTGCCGGAACCCGCATGAACCGCCTGGCCGACCGGTATGGTTTCCTGGTCGTCTACCCCGAGCAGGCCGCCAGCTCGAACCTGTCCAAATGCTGGAACTGGTTCAAGGCGCAGGACCAGCGGCGTGACGCCGGTGAGCCTGCACTGATCGCCGGCATCGTGCTCGACCTGGCGCAACGCAGCGACGTCGATGTGCGGCGCGTCTTCGTCGCCGGCTTGTCGGCCGGCGCGGCCATGGCGGTCATCCTGGGCGAGACGTACCCGGAGTTGTTCGCCGCCGTCGGCGCTCATTCGGGCCTGCCGTACGCGAGTGCACACGACATCGCGTCGGCAATGGCGGCGATGAAGGGGGGCCGCACCGGAATGGCGGGCCTCGAGCCACTGCCTGTCGCCGCCGCGCAGGCGCGCAGGCAGGCGGCAAGCGCGGTGCCAACCATCGTCTTCCACGGCGACCGCGACCACACCGTGCAGGCATCGAACGCGGCCGAAATCATCCGCCAGGCCCACCAAGCCCACGCCGCCGGGGCTGGCGCACCCGCGCTGACGACCCGCACCGAGCAGGCCACCGCAGCGGGCGGCCGCCGCTACAGCCGCACGGTACATACCGATGCCAGCGGGCAGCCACGCATCGAATGCTGGACCCTGCACGGGGCCGGGCATGCCTGGTCGGGCGGCGACACAAGTGGCTCGTACACCGACGCCGACGGACCCGATGCATCGATGGAAATGGTCCGTTTCTTCCTCGCCCAGCCGCGCGCCGGCTCGGCTTGACGGCAGTCGGGCGCGGGGTATTTGCCGCCGCAAGGGGTCCGCCGCAAGGGGTCAGGTCTCCCATTTCTCCAACGCCGCAAGGGGTCACCCATTAGCCACCCCCGTCAATAGAGACAACCACACCTCTGCGGCAGTCTCCGCATTGTTTTCTTCCTGATCAGCTGTATTTCTTCTGTCTCCCCGATCTCGATGCCGTTAC
>JANOJJ010000212.1:0-2753 GCA_031408155.1 Rubrivivax sp. | reverse complement strand
CGACGTGAAGGTGCCGCTCGAGAACCTGGTCTTCGAAGAGAACAAGGGTTGGACGGTGGCCAAGTACCTGCTGGGCCTCGAACGCATGGGCTCAGGCAACGTCGGTGCCAGCAAGCGTGAACTGGTGGCCTTGCGGGCGCTGGCCGGGCGCGAGATGAAGAACGGCAAACCACTGCTGGAAGACCCGCGCTTTCGCGACCGGCTGTCGCGCACCGAGATCGAACTGCAAGCGCTGGAGATCACCTCGATGCGCTTCCTGGACAAGATGCGCCGCAGCGGCCAGCCGCCCGGTGCCGACGTGTCGATGCTCAAGATCCGTGGCACCGAGGTGCAGCAGTCGATCACCGAACTGATGATGCAGGCCGTGGGCCCGATGGCCCAGCCCTTCAAGGCGGTGGACCACGGCAGCATCGACCACTTCACCTCGCGCCTGGCCCCGCGCTACTTCAACTTCCGCAAGGCCAGCATCTACGCCGGATCGAACGAGATCCAGCGCAACATCATCGCCAAGATGAGCCTGGGGCTGTGACATGAACTTCGAAACCAGCGACGAACAGCAGCAACTGGCTGATTCGCTCGGCAAGGTGCTGGCCAGTCACTATGACTTCGACCAGCGCAAGGCGATCATCAACTCGGCCAGCGGCTTCAGCGACGCCCTGTGGGCCACCTTCGCCGAGATGGGCCTGACCGCGATTGCCGTGCCCGAAGCCGACGGCGGCTTCGGCGGCGGTGCACTCGACCTGATGGCCGCGATGGAGGCCTGCGGCGAAGCGTTGGTGGTCGAGCCCCTGCTCGACAACATCGCCCTCGCCGGGCGGTTGGTCGCCAAGTCCGGATCGGCTGCGCAGCGCGCGGCGCTGCTGCCGGGCCTGATCGACGGCACGCGGCGGCTGGCCTTCGCCTACCTGGAGCCGGGCCGCCGCTACGAAACGGCGCCGCAGACGACCACCGCCCGCGCGTCCGGCGGCGGCTGGTTGCTGGACGGCAGCAAGTGCGTGGTCGTCGGCGCGTCGATGGCGCAGCAGCTGGTGGTGTCGGCCCGCGCAGCCGAAGGGTCCTGCCTGTTCATCGTCGATGCCGAGGCCGCTGGAGTGGCGCTCAACCCCAGCCGCACGGTTGACGGCCAGCGCGTGGCCGACGTGACCTTCACCGGCGTGACGCTGGGCGCCGGCGCGCTGCTGGGCGCGGCCGGTGCCGCGCAGCCGCTGATCGACGAGGCGGTCGACTTCGCCACTGCGCTGCTGTGTGCCGATGCGATTGGCGCGATGAAGTTCGCCAACGAGGCCACGCTCGACTACCTGAAGACGCGCAAGCAGTTCGGCGTCGCCATCGCCTCGTTCCAGGTGCTGCAGCACCGCATGGTCGAGATGGTCATCGTCACCGAGCAGGCGCGCTCGATGGCCATCCTGGCCGCCAGCAAGGTCGACCACGCCACTGACGCCGCCGAGCGTCAGCGTGCAGTGTCGGCGGCCAAGGTGAAGGTGGCCGACGCGGTGCGACTGGTCAGCCAGGAAGCGGTGCAGCTGCACGGTGGCATGGGCATGAGCGAGGAGATGAAGATCTCGCACACCTTCCGCCGGCTGACGATGATCGCGCAGCGCTTCGGCGATGCCGACCACCACCTCGAGCGTTATGCGGCGTTGACGTGATCCAGGCATGGCGCACAGCCCGCTGCCCCGTCCCGTCGTCGTGGTCACCGGTGCGGCCGGTCGTCTGCGACGTGTCGCAGCCTGAGCAGCCCGGACGCCAGCTACATCAACCGGCAGGTGCTGGCGGTGGACGGCCAGGCCCTGCCGGCAGCCGCTACGATGGCTGCATGAGCATCAAGGTCCTGTTCGGTTTCCATGCGGTGACGGTGCGCTTGAAGACCGCACCGCAGTCGGTCCACGAGATCCACGTCGACGCCGCCCGGCGCGACGCGCGCATGAAGCAGTTGGTCGACCGCGCGCAGGCCGCCGGCGCGCGCATTGTCGACAGTGACGATGCGCGGCTGACCGGCCTGGCGGGCGGCGCGCGCCACCAGGGCGTGGTGGCCAGGGTGGCGCCGCTGGCGCTGCAGCATTCGCTCGACGAGGTGCTGGAAGCGGTGGAATCCGAACGCCGCGGCCCGGCACTGGTGCTGGTGCTCGACGGCGTCACCGACCCGCACAACCTGGGTGCCTGCCTGCGTGTGGCCGATGGTGCCGGCGCGCATGCGGTGGTGGCACCCAAGGATCATGCCGTGGGACTGAACGCCACCGTGGCCAAGGTCGCCAGCGGTGCCGCCGAAACCGTGCCCTACCTGATGGTGACCAACCTGGCGCGATCGCTCAACGAAATGAAGGAGCGCGACATCCGCATCATCGGCACCAGCGACGACGCCGAACGCACGCTGTACAAGGCCGATCTGAGTGGCCCGGTCGCGCTGGTGCTGGGCGCCGAAGGGTCGGGCCTGCGCCAGCTGACGCGCAAGACCTGCGACGAGCTGGTGCGCATCCCGATGGCGGGTGCGGTGGACAGCCTCAACGTGTCGGTGGCGGCCGGTGTCTGCCTGTACGAGGCGCGGCGGCAGCGCGGCGGGTGAGCGGCGGCAGACGTCAGGGACCGCTAGGTGCCGCTGACGGGAGGCCAGCTGACCTGCGACAACGCAGAGGGGAATTCCAGCTTCAGCTCACGCGCAGCGGGATCGTCACCGGCCCGTCGTTGACCAGGTGCACCTGCATGTCGGCGCCAAAGACACCGGCCTGCACCACGGGATGGCGCTCTCGCGCCAG
>JANOJJ010000202.1:0-9612 GCA_031408155.1 Rubrivivax sp. | reverse complement strand
TGGGTCGCTGCGGGGCCCGGGCTGGCGATCCTGATCGTCAGCCTGGCCTTCAACCTGCTCGGCGACGGGCTGCGTGACGCGCTCGACCCGCAGAGCATGAAATGAGCAAGCCCCTGCTCGAGGTCGACGATCTGCGTGTGGCCTATCCGTCGCGCGACGGCGGCTGGACCGAGGTCGTGCGTGGCGTGGGCTTCGCGCTCGGTCGCGAGCGACTGGCGATCGTGGGTGAATCGGGCTCGGGCAAGAGCCAGACCGGCCGCGCCATCCTCGGCCTGACAGCAGCGGGCGGGCGGGTCAGCGCGGGCTGCCTGCGCTTCGACGGCATCGATCTGCTGAGCTGCCCGCCGGCCCAGCGTCGCAGCCTGCGCGGTGGTCGCATCGCGATGGTGCTGCAGGACCCGAAGTACTCGCTCAACCCGGTGCTGAAGATCGGGGATCAGATCATCGAAACGCTGCGCGCGCACCGCGACGTATCGAGGTCCGAAGCCCGGCGCCGTGCGCTGGACGCACTGGCCGCGGTCCGCATCGACGACCCCGAGCGCGTGGTCCGTCTGTACCCGCACGAGGTCTCGGGCGGGATGGGCCAGCGCGCGATGATCGCGATGATGCTGATCGCCGAGCCCGATCTGCTGATCGCCGACGAGCCGACCTCGGCGCTCGACGTGACGGTGCAGCTCGAGGTGCTGCGCATCCTGGACGCGCTGGTGGCCGGGCGCGGCATGGGGCTGATCTTCATCTCGCACGACCTGCGGCTGGTGTCGAGCTTTTGCGACCGCGTGCTGGTGATGTACGCCGGGCGCGTGGTCGAACAACTCGACAGCGGCCGGCTCGACCAGGCGCAGCACCCGTACACGCAGGGGCTGCTGAACTGCCTGCCGCAGCTGGGGGCGCCGCGCCATCCTTTGCCCACGCTGGAGCGGCAGCCGGAGTGGGCCCGGTGATCACTCCGCTCGGCCTGCAGGTCGACCAGCTGCGTGTGGTCTACGACGGCTTCGTCGCGGTCGACGACGCGAGCTTTGCGGTCCAGCCCGGCGAGAGCTTCGGCATCGTCGGCGAATCGGGTTCGGGCAAGTCCACCGTGCTGCGCGCCGTCTGCGGCCTGGCGCCGCGTGCCGCCGGCACGGTTCGCCTGCTCGGCAGCGACGATGCGCCCGCCAGCAAGGCCTTTCGTCGCCAGGTGCAGATGGTGTTCCAGGATCCGTACGGGTCGCTGCACCCGCGGCAGACGGTCGACCGCATCCTGTCCGAGCCGCTGGCGATCCATGCCATCGGCGACGAACAGGCGCGCATCGCGCGCGCGCTCGACGATGTCGGCCTGGGCCAGGGTTATCGCTTCCGCTACCCGCACCAGCTGTCGGGCGGGCAGCGCCAGCGGGTGGCGATCGCGCGCGCGCTGATCCTCGAGCCGCAGGTGCTGCTGCTGGACGAGCCGACCTCGGCGCTCGACGCCTCGGTGCAGGCCGAAGTGCTCAACCTGCTGGAGGCGCTGCGCCGCCAGCGGCACTTGAGCTTCGTGCTGGTGAGCCACGACCTGGCGGTGGTGACGCACCTGTGCGAGCGCCTGGTGGTGATGCAGCGTGGCTGCATCGTCGAGGCGCTGGCCAGCGCCGACCTGGCCGCCCAGCGCGTGCAGCAGGACTACACGCGCGCACTGATGGAGGCGTCGGTGGGTTTTCGGCGCGGGCACTGAGAGGCTGAGAGGCCGAGCGGCGAGGGCATCCGGCTACGGCGCCTCGGGCGGCGACAGGCCCTTGGGCCACAGCACCCACAGCCGCAGCGGCTGCTTCATGCGGCCGGCCAGGGCTTCGGCCTCTTTGTGCCAGCCGAAGAAGAGGTCGATCCGCACCGCACCGGTGATCGCGCCGCCGCTGTCCTGCGCCATCACCAGGCGGCGCAGCGGCGTGTTCGACAGCGGCTCGGTGGTGTCGATCCAGGCCACCGCGCCATGCGGCACGGCTTGCGGGTCGACCGCGATCGATCGGCCGGGGGTCAGCGGCACGCCCTGCGCCCCACGCGGGCCGATGTTCGGGTTCGGCAAGGGCTCCTCGCGGAAGAACACCACGCGCGGGTTGGACCACAGCAGTTCCTGCACACGGCGCGGATTCCTCTGCGCCCAGGCCTTGATCGCCGGCCAGGAGGCGGTCTCGCTTGTCAGCTCGCCTTGCTCGATCAACCAGCGTCCGACCGAGCGGTAGGGCTGCTCGTTGTGGGCCGCAAACGCCAGCCGCACCGTGACCGTGCGATCGACGGGCTCGGTGACGCGCAGACGTCCCGAACCCTGCACCTGCAGCAGCAGCGCGTCCAGCGGGTCCTCGATCCAGACGATCTCGTGGCCGCGCAGCGTGGCCATCGCTGCCGGCAGGCTGTCGAGCTGTTGACGGGTGTAGAAGGGCTTGCGCAGGCTGGTGCTCGCGGCCAGCTCCGGTGGCGGCGCGTGCAAGGCCACCCGAAAGCCCGCTCGCGGCCGGCGCAGCGCGCTGATGGTGGGCTCGAAGTAGCCGGTCGCCAGCCCTTCGGCGTTGCCGTCGGCCGATTCGATGCGCCACGGCTGCAGGTGCGACATCAGCCACCGGCGCACGTCGTCGTGACCCTCGGGCGGGTTCAGCAGCACGCGCGCGCAGAGCTCGTTCCAGCCCGCGGCCGGGCGGCTGCAGCCGGCCTGCAGCGCAGGCCACGCCTCGGCACTGTGGTCGCCGGTCCAGCCCGGCAGGTCGGTCCAGGCGGCGCTGACCCAGCGCGCCTTGCCGCGCTCGGTGCCCGGCGTGCGCGCGGCGGGCACCGGGCTGCTGCTCGGGGCTGCTGGCGGCGCTGTGGCCGCAGGCGGGGCCACCGGCGGCCGGGTTTCGGCGCCAGCCTGCGTCGCGCCCGGCAGGCGTTGCTCGACCGCTGCCGGGGCCTGGCCGGGCGGCAGCGCGCCGCAGGCGGCCAGCGCTCCTAGAATCGCCACCCCTGCAGCAGTCCCCCACCCGCGCGCCATGTGGTTGATCATCGTCGAAGCCCTGGCCGCGCTGGCGCTGTTGGCCTTCATCGTCTGGTGGACCATGTTCTCGGGCCGACGCGGGGGCGAGCCCGAGCGCGACGATCCGCCCGACTGATGCAGCGACGGCACTTCATCGCGGCGGCAACAAGAAGCTCGTCGGCTCGCGACGGGCCCGCGCCAACAGCAAGGCCACGATGCGGTGGAGCGGCGCCGGCTGCTGATCGATGACGTTGAGCAGGTGGCGCTCGGCCTGGCTGGCCTTGGCGTCGGCCGCGTTGACGAGTGCGGTCAGGTCCCAGGCCGCCGGCATGGGTCAGTGCAGCAACCCGGGGAAGACGAGTTGAAACTCGGGCACCGGCGCGTCGAAGGGGCGCGCGTCCTCGGTCATACAGAAGAAGGTGCCGCGCATGCTGCCGTGTGGCGTGGCGATGCGCGTCCAGCTCGTGTACTCGAAACTCTCGCCCGGCTTGAGCAGCGGCTGGTGACCGACCACGGCCAGTCCGCGCACCTCCTCCTGGCGGCCATCGGCGTCGCTGATCAGCCATTGCCGCGCCACCAGCTGCGCCGTGACACCGCCGCTGTTGCGTATGGTCACCGTGTACGAGAACGCGAACGGTCCGTCGGGCGGCTGTGACTGCTCGGGCACGTACTGCACACGCACCTCGCAGGTGAACTCCGGTTTGCTCATCGAGCCATTATCGAGGCCGATCCTAGAATCCTCAGCGCCATGCCGACCTATCGAATCGCACCGTCCATCCTCGCGGCCGACTTGGCCCGCCTGGGCGATGAGGTGAAGAACGTCGTCGCCGCCGGCGCCGACTGGATCCACTTCGACGTGATGGACAACCATTACGTGCCCAACCTCACCTTCGGACCGATGGTCTGCCAGGCGCTACGCGAACAGACCGCGGTGCCGATCGACGTGCACCTGATGGTGCAGCCGGTCGATGCGCTGGCGCAGGCCTTTGCCAAGGCCGGTGCCGACCTGATCAGCTTTCACCCTGACGCCAGCGGCCATGTCGACCGCACGCTGCAGTTGATCCGGGCCGAAGGCTGCCAGGCCGGCCTGGTGTTCAACCCGGCAGCACCGGTGGACATGCTGGAATGGGTCATGGGTGAAGACTGCGACAAGGTCGACCTGGTGCTGATCATGAGCGTCAACCCCGGCTTCGGCGGGCAGAGCTTCATCGAGTCGGCGCTGCGCAAGATCGAGCGCGTGCGCAAGCTCATCGACGCCAGCGGCCGCGACATTCGGCTCGAGGTCGACGGCGGCATCAAGGTCGACAACATCCGGCGGGTGGCCGCTGCCGGTGCCGATACCTTCGTCGCCGGCAGCGCGATCTTCGGCCAGCCTGACTACCGGGGCGTGATCGATTCGATGCGCGCTGAACTGGCCCGTTTCAGCTGAAGGCCAGACCGTTGGCCATCAGGCCGACGAGGTCGATGTTCTGTGCGTTCAGGTCCAGCTCTGCAACTGCCTGCGCCAGCGTCACCGGCGTGAACTGGCCCGAGCTCAGCGTGTCGACCCAGAACGCCAGGTCGCTGGCGCTGGGCTGGGCGCCGACCAGGTTGGCATAGAGCAAGACGACCAGCGTGTCGTAGCTGAAGCCGACGCCCAGGCGGGCATCCAGCGCCAATTGCATCAGGCCCGCCGAGGTGGTGCCGCCGTCGAGCAGGGCCAGGCCGATGCCGACATAGGCCTTGTTGGCCACCGAGGCCGGGCCGAACACGGCGCCCAGGCAGCGCGCCGTGATGCCGGCGTGGCCGTCGAGGTCGAACGCCAGCGACTGGTCGCTGAACGCCAGCCGCTCGACGTTCACCAGGGTGTCGCTGCCGTCGATACCCGACAGGGCCTGCACCGTCAGCGTGCCGCTGCCGCTGCGCTGCAGCTGGTGGTCGGCGCGGGTCCGGCTGAAGCAGGCGCTGTCGATGCCGCTGCCGCCGTCGAAGAAGTCGTTGCCCTGGCCGCCGGTCAGCCAGTCAGCCAGCGCGGTTCCCATCAGGTAGTCGCCGGCACCGCCCTGCCCGAGTGCCCCGCCCAGTCCGTCGTCGCCATACAGGAATAGCAGGGCCGCCTTGTCGTAGGGCGCGAAGTCGCTGGACGGGCCGCCGATCCGGGTGTACGACATCAGCGTGTTGCTGGTGTCGTTGTCGGCGCTCGGCAGGCGCACCGCGCCGTCGAAGGGGTGTTTCAGCCCCATCGTGTGGCCGAGCTCATGCAGCAGCACTTCGAAGCCTGCGCTGCCGGCCGTCGGAGTCGCGTTGGTTGTCGCGAATTCGGCGTTGTCGAGGTAGACCCAGGCGTCGGCCGTGTACTCGGTGATGACCTGGCCGCCGCTGTAGATGTAGTTCCAGCTCGTCGAGGAGTAACCCGAGGTCGATCCACCCAGCAAGTTGGCGTTGCCGAAATGGATGTCGGCTGCGCTGCTGTCGCTGGTGACCTCAAAGTGGATGCCGGTGACCAGGCTCAGGCGGGCCAATGCCTGCGTGGCTGCCGCTTGCTGGGTGCTGTTGAAGACCGAGGTCGAGCCGGTGTAGGCCGAGCCGAGGTCGGACGCCGGGCCGCCGGCCAACGAGAAGGTATAGCGCAGCGTGTTGCGCGCGGGTGCCAACCAGTTCCAGCCGGGCCCTTCATCGAGCAGGGCGTCGATGTGGTTCAGGCCCGAAGCGGGTGCGGTGGTGACGTCGGTAACGGTGGTCACGGCTCAACTCGTGGTAGTCGTCAGGCGGCTTCGAATGGTTGCGTTGCAGGGTACCAGGAGACCAGCGCAGTCGAACGCTGAAACTGGGGCACAACCGACTTGGGCGATGCAGTCAAACGCCCGGACGGCGAAGTATGCGTGGTCCAGGACGGATCGACGCCTGCGCCAGCATTGCCGTCGAGCGCTCGCCGCTGCGCCACCCCTGCTATCCCCAATGCGAGACGCGGCAAGGCAGCGTCAAACTCGAGGTTCACTCACTTGAAACGGGCAGACTCTCATGATGCGCTTCAAACTGGTGGTGTCGGCTGCGGCCGTGGGGGCGATGTTCGCCGGCTGCGGCGGTTCGGACTTCGATCGCGGCTCGTTGGTCGAAGCGCCAGCAACGGTGACCACGCTCACGGCGGCGCAGATCGATGCTGGCACCGCGGCCAGTGGCCTGCAGGCCCTGAGCGGCAAGGCCCGGTGCGACGTCAAGGTCGTGGCGCTCAACTACAACACCGTGGGCCCTGCCGGCGAAGAGACCAATTCGTCGGGCGCGATGTTCGTCCCCACCGGCGCATGCACCGCGGCCGCGCCCTTGCTGGCCTACGCCAAGGGCACCGATTCTCAGAAGCCGCGCACGCTGGCCAATCCGCAGGACCGCGAGGCCTTCGTGCTGATCGCGATGTACGCGGCACAGGGCTACGCCGTGGTCGCGCCCGACTACCTGGGCTACGCCAAGTCGAACTTCAGCTATCACCCGTACCTGCACGCCGACTCCGAAGCCACGACCGTGATCGACGCTGTCCGCGCGGCGCGAAATGCCGCTGAAACGGTCGGTGTCACCTTGTCCGGCAAGGTGATGCTGACCGGTTATTCGCAAGGCGGACACGCCTCGATGGCGGCCCAGCGCAATGGCGAACGTGACCTGGCCGACGAGCTGAACATCGTGGCCGGCGCCCACCTGTCTGGGCCGTACAACCTGTCGGGCTCGGTCAAGCTGCCGGTCGTGATCGCTGGCTACCAGTACTTCGTGCCATTCCTGGTGACGGCTTGGCAGAAGGTCTACGGCGACGTCTACAACGGCGCCAGCAGTGTTTTCAAGGCGCCCTATGCCAGCTACATCGAAAACCTGCTGCCAAACCCGACGCTGAGCTTCACCACGCTGACCACGTCCGGGCAACTGCCCGGCGCCGCCGGTGAAACGCCGACCCAGGCCCGCGACGCCATGTTCCAGCCGGCCTTCATCACCGACCTGGCGAACAACCCGAACAACGGCGTATTCCTGGCCGGCAAGAAGAACGACCTGCTCGGCTGGACCCCCCGGGCCAAGGTGTTGCTGTGCGGCGGCGCCGGCGACCCGACCGTGCCGACCGCGATCCACCGCGACGTGCTGCGGGCCGACTTTGCCGCGCGCAGCGTCAGCAACGTGACCTCGGTCGATGTCGACGCACTCGTGCAGGCTACGTATGGCGTGGCTGGCGCGGCGCCGACCGACCCGAGCTTGCCGGCTTTCGCCATTTACTATGGCAACTACCATGGTGCGTACGTGCCGCCGTTCTGCCATGCGCAAGCCCGCGCCTTCTTCGATACGGTGAAGTAAGCCGCCATGCGCCTGCCCCGCCGCACGCGGTCCGGGGCAGGGGCGCGCCGGGTCTGCAGCGTCAAGGGCAGGGCGCCGGCACTGCCTGCGCCGTCACGCTGCTGCCATGACGGCCGCGCAGACTCTCGACCCACCGAGGAGATTCCATGATCAATCCATCCCGCGCCACGCGGCGCCTTGTCCTGACCGCCATCGCTGCGGCGGCCTTGCTGGTCGCCTGCGGCGGCGACAGCGAAGCGCCGCTGGGCGCCATTGACGCCAGGCCTCTCGTGATCGGCCACCGCGGCGCAGCCGGCTACCTGCCCGACCACACGCTCGAGGGCTACCGCAAGGCGATCGAGATGGGGGTCGACTTCATCGAGCCCGACCTGGTGTCGACCCAGGACGGCGTGCTGATTGCGCGCCATGAGCCCAACATGATCGGCACCACCGACGTGGCCGACCGCCCCGAGTTCGCCAGCCGCCGCAAGACCATCAAGGTCGATGGTGTCGACGACACCGGCTTCTTCGCCAGTGACTTCACGCTGGCCGAGATCAAGACGCTGCGCGCCAGGCAGCCGCTGGCCGAGCGCGACCAGAGCTTCAACGGCCTGTACCAGGTCCCGACCTTCGACGAAGTGCTGGCCCAAGCGCAGGAGCGCGGCAAGGCGCTCGGCCGCGAGATCGGCGTCTACCCCGAGACCAAGCACCCGACCTGGCACGTCGAGCAGAACCTGCCGTTGGAAGACAAGCTGCTGGTTGCGCTGGACAAGGTGGGCTGGAACCGCGCCGATGCGCCGGTCTTCATCCAGTCCTTCGAGACCGCCAACCTGAAGGCCCTGCGCGCCAGGACCCGGGTACGACTGGTGCAGCTGGTCGACGCCGACGACGTCGATCCGAAGACCGGTGCCATCACCTATGCCGCCCCGTTCGACCGACCTTATGACTGGACCAAGGCAGGCCGCAGCGGCACCTTCGGTGACCTGCTGACACCGGCCGGCCTGGACGACGTGAAGACCTACGCCGACGGCATCGGCCCCTGGAAGCGCTACCTCGTCACCGTCAAGGCCAGGCTCGACGCCAGCGGCAATGCGATCGACGTCAACGGCGACGGTCGGGTCAACGAAGCCGACTACAGCGCGGTGGCCGACGACACCATCGTCAAGAACGCCAGGTCGCGTGGCCTGCTGGTGCACACCTGGACCTTCCGCAACGAACCGCGGCGCCTGGCATCGAGCTACGCCAACGATCCGGGCAAGGAATATGAGCAGTTCTTCGCGATGGGTGTCAACGGCGTGTTCAGCGACTTCGGCGATTCCGCCGTCAAGGCGCGCGACGCCTGGTGGGCCAAGCGCTGAAGAGGCGCGGACGCCGGGGCTGGCAGCGCCGCCCCGGGTGACCGGCGCAAGTCCTGCTCAGCGCGGGCCGATCGAGTTCTGTGTACGCTGCAGACCCGTCTTGTCGCCACCATCGCCTTGAAGCTTCCTGCCCTGCACGCCGCCATCGTCGACCTCGACGGCACCCTGGTCGACACGGTCGGTGACTTCGAAGTCGCCCTTGGTCGCGCCCTGGCCGACCTCGGCCAGCCGCCGGTCGGGCGGGACTTCATCGCGCGTACCGTCGGCAAGGGATCGGAACACCTGATCAGCAGCACGCTGGCCCAGGTCGGCGCTCCGGCGACGCTGTACGACGCGGCCTGGCAACGCTACCAGCATCACTACCAGCAGATCAACGGCCAGCACTCGGTGCTGTTCGAAGGCGTGGTCGACGGCCTGCGCGCGCTGCGCTCGCGTGGCCTGCGGCTGGCCTGCCTGACCAACAAGCCGACCGCCTTTGCGCGAGTGCTGCTCGACAGCAAGGGCCTGTCGGCCTTCTTCTTCGAACACGCTTTCGGCGGCGACGCCTTCGCGCGCAAGAAGCCCGACCCGCTGCCGTTGATCGAGACCTGCAAGGCCCTCGGCGTGGCGAGCGCCGCCACCTTGATGATCGGCGACTCGAGCAACGACGCCGCCGCCGCGCGCGCCGCCGGCTGCCCGGTGGTGCTGGTCAGCTACGGCTACAACCACGGCGAACCGGTGAGCGCAGCCGGCGCCGATGCGGTGGTCGACCGCATCGGCGACGTGCTGGCGCTGCTGGCGTGACGAGCCCGACCCGGTCGCGCGACGGGCGGGCTGCTAAACTTTGGCGCATGTTTGCGGTCGCTGTCATTGCGTCGATCACGTCTGCAGGTTCACTCGACCGGGGAGCCTGGCCCCTGGCGTCGCTCGACCTGCTCCGCTTGACCCACCCCGGGTCACCCTAGTCTGGTCGGGCCTGATGGCCCGGACCTGCGCAAACACCTCGTGCCTGCAGCGCCTCGCCGGGCATGT
>JANOJJ010000728.1:0-6123 GCA_031408155.1 Rubrivivax sp. | reverse complement strand
CGACCGTGTCCGGGCTGCGTGGCCGGCCGCGCGGCGATCTCGAGGCGTTGGCGCAGGCCGTGTCGGCCTTGTCGCAACTGGCCGTGAGGCCGGAGTTGCGCATCGCCGAAGCCGAAGTGAACCCGCTGCTGGTGATGCCGGAAGGCGAGGGCGTTCTGGCAGTCGACGCGCAGATCCTGAAGTCATGAGGGACGCTGTTGCGGCCGCTCGGCCGCTGTGGCGGCCGGGCGGATCGCGCGCAGGCGATCGCGATGACGGACCGGTTGCGGTCGCGGGATGCGCGATTGATGTCACGTGCAGCGTAGCGAGCCGCGCGGCAATGCAGCGCCGAGCAAAGCGCCACCAGCGTGCAGCGACCGGTATCTCGGGGGGGGGAGGGGGCGAACGGCCGGGCTGGGTCGTGGCCGGTGCTACTCGGACTTCGATGTCCGCAACAGCCTGCCCAGCAGGGTCGACGTGAGCAACTCCGAAGATACCGACCGCTCCAGACTCGAGCGCGACAGCCCCGACTGCCCATAGTGCATGTTCTCGTACAACTCGGCAGCAGCCGGCAGCGCGGTCAGCACCGCGTCCAGCGCAGCATGGGGCAGATCCTGCGACAACGCGGCCTTCAATTGCCTCACCAGCAGCTGATACTGGTCCGCATTGACCGTCACGGCACTGCGCTCGACGCGCTCGAGCACGCGTGCCAGCCCAATGACCAGCTCGAGATTGGCGTGTATCGGATTGATGCGGGAGTCGGACATGGCAATCACCTCTGCTGCAGCCGTATGGACCTGCGACTCAAAGGTGTGGCCGGCGGGGGTGACTTCAAGGTGCTGCGGCGAAAGACATCGACCCCGCGGCGCAGGACCTGAAGGCCAGCCGGCCGCGGTGTCGGCAGCACACAACCGACGTGACAGCGCTGCGCGCGCGGATGCGGCACCATCGGCACCTGGTGCACGCATGCGCCGAAGGAGGCCTGCTTGGCTGCGATCGACTTCATGGCCCCGACCCTGCTCGCCGATGCCTTGCGGCTGCTGGCCGAAGCGCCATCGGCGCGGCCGCTGGCCGGCGGCAGCGACCTGATCGTGCAGATGCGCAGCGGCCGCGCGCACCCCGAGCGCATCGTCGACCTAAAGCGCATCGCCGAGCTGATCGGCATCAGCGCGCTCCCCGATGGCGGCTGGTTGATCGGTGCCGCCACGCCTTGCGCGGTGATCGGTGAACACGCGGCGCTGCGTGCCGCATGGCCGGGCGTGGTGGAAGCGGCCTGCCTGATCGGCTCGGTGCAGGTGCAGGGTCGCGCCAGCCTGGGCGGCAACCTGTGCAACGGATCGCCGGCCGCCGACAGCGTGCCGGCGTTGATCGCCGCCGGGGCCACGCTGGAGCTGGCCAGCAGCCTCGCGAGGCGTGAGATGCCGGTGCAGTCGCTAGCCACCGGCCCTGGCCGCACCTCGCTGGCGGCTGGCGAGTTGCTGCTCTCGGTGCGCCTGCCACCACGGCCGCCGCGCTCAGGCGATGCCTACCTGCGGCTGATCCCGCGCACCGAGATGGACATCGCGGGGGTAGGCGTCGGCGTCAACCTCACGCTCGATGACCAGGGACGCATCACCGCCGCCCGCGTTGCGCTGGGCGCGGTGGCGCCGACGGCCCTGCTGGTGCCGGCCGCCGGTGAAGCCTTGCTCGGCAGCGCGCTCGACGATGCGGCGCTGCAGCGAGCGCTGTCCGCCGTCCGCGCGGCCTGTCTGCCGATCGACGACAAGCGCGGAACCGCCGCCTACCGCACGCGCGTGGCCGGCGTGCTGGCCGGCCGCGCCGCGCGTCTGGCCTACGAGCGCGCCAGCGCGGGAGTTGCAGCATGAGCAGCATCAGCTCCATCGTCAACGGCGAGACGGTGCAATTCCTGGCCGGCCCGACGCAGACGCTGCTCGACGTTCTGCGCGACAACCTGGGCCTGACCGGCACCAAGGAAGGCTGCAGCAGCGGTGACTGCGGTGCCTGCTCGGTGCTGCTGGACGGACGCCTGGTGTGCGCCTGCCTGGTGCTGGCGCCCGAGGCCGAAGGCCGCCGCGTCGACACCATCGAAGGCATGGCCGTCGACGGCCGACTGCATGCGCTGCAACAGCAGTTCCTGCAACATGCGGCGCTGCAGTGCGGGTTCTGCACACCGGGCTTGCTGGTCGCGGCCAAGGCGCTGCTGGACCGTTGCCCCGACCCCACCGAGATTGAGATCCGCTACGCACTGGCCGGCAACCTGTGCCGCTGCACCGGCTACGACAAGATCGTGCGCGCGGTGCAGGCTGCCGCGCTGCAACTACGCGAGGCGACCCCATGAGCGAGACCCCGAGCACGACCTTCAACGTGATCGGCACGCGGCCGATTCGGCCCGATGGCGCCGACAAGGTGACCGGCCGCGCCAACTTCGGCGCCGACCTGCACTTGCCCGGCATGCTGGTGGGCCGCGTCAAGCGCAGCCCGCATGCGCATGCGCGCATCCTGGCCATCGACACCGGCGCGGCGCGCGCGCTGCCCGGCGTCAAGGCGGTACTCACCGCGGACGACTTCCCGGCACTGGACGCGGTAGCGGTGGAAGCCGGCGAAGGCGCGGCCACGCTGCGCGACGTCGCCCTCAACTGCATGGCACGCGGCAAGGTGATGTATGTTGGCCACGCGGTGGCCGCGGTGGCCGCCACGTCGGCTGACGTTGCCGAGGCCGCGCTGGCGCTGATCGACGTGCGCTACGAGGTGCTGCCGCACGTCATCGACGTCGAGGCCGCGATGGCTAGCGACGCCCCGCTGCTGCACGACGACCTGTTCACCAAGGGTGTCGATCCGAAGCCGAGCCTGCCGTCGAACATCGCCGAGAAGGTGAGGTTCGCGCGCGGCGACGTGGCGGCCGCGTTGGCCGCGGCCGAGGTGGTGGTGCAAGGCCGCTACGTGACCGCGCCGGTGCACCAGGGCTACATCGAGCCGCATGCCTGCGTCGCCGCTGCCGGAGCCGACGGGCAGCACCAGCTCTGGGTGTCGACGCAGGGGCACTTCATGGTGCGCACCCTGTGCGCCAAGCTGCTGGGCCTGCGCCTGGCCGACATTCGCGTCACGCCGGCCGAGATCGGCGGCGGCTTCGGCGGCAAGACCACGGTCTACCTCGAACCGGTGGCGCTGGCCTTGTCGCGCAGGGCTGGGCGGCCGGTGCGCATGGTGATGAGCCGGACCGAGGTCTTCGACGCCAGCGGCCCGACATCGGGCGCGGCGATGGAGGTCAAACTCGGCGCCACGCGTGCCGGCCGCATCGTGGCCGCCGACATCACGCTCAAGTTCCAGGCCGGTGCCTTTGCCGGCTCTCCGGTGGGTGCGGCCTGCATGACCGCGCTGGCCTGCTACGACATCGAGCATTTCGCCATCACCGGCTACGACGTGGTGTGCAACCGGCCCAAGGTGGCCGCCTACCGTGCGCCGGGGGCGCCGATCTCGGCCTTTGCGGTTGAAAGCGCGCTCGACGAGCTGGCACTCGCGCTCGACCTGGACCCCCTCGAGCTGCGCTTGCGCAATGCGGTCAAGCCCGGCGTGAAGGCGTCCTACGGCCCCACCTACCGCGAGATCGCCTTCGTCGAAACGCTCGAGGCGATCCAGGCCCACCCGCACTACCGGGCGCCGCTCGGGCCCAACCAGGGCCGTGGCCTGGCCTGCGGCTTCTGGTTCAACATCGGCGGCGAGTCGTCGGCAGCGGTGCACGTGGACGACGAAGGCGGGGCCACCGTGGTCTCGAGCAACCCCGACATCGGCGGCTCGCGCGCCAGTCTGGCGATGATGGCCGCCGAAACCCTGGGCCTGCCGGTGGAGCGCGTGCGCGCGGTGGTGGCCGACACCACGTCGATCGGTTTCTCCAACCTGACCGGCGGCAGCCGTGTCACCTTTGCCACCGGCATGGCCGTGGTGCAGGCGGCACAGCAGGTGGTGGCCGACCTGCGCCGCCGCGCTGCGCTGATCTGGGACTGCGCGCCCGATCAGGTGCAGTGGACGGACGGCAGCGCGATTTGCACCGACCCTGCCAAGGACGTGAAGCCGCTGAGCCTGCAGGTCATTGCCGGCCGCACGGCCAGGACTGGCGGACCGATCAGCGCCGAGGTATCGCTGACGGCGCAAGGCGCCGGCCCCGGTTTTGGCGTGCACCTGTGCGACGTCGAGGTCGACCCCGACACCGGCCGCAGCACCGTCGTGCGCTATACCGCGGCCCAGGACGTGGGCCGCGCGATCCACCCGTCATATGTCGAAGGCCAGATCCAGGGCGGCGTGGCGCAGGGCGTGGGCTGGGCGCTGAACGAGGCCTACCTGTACGACGCCCAGGGCGCGCTGCTCAACCCCGGCTTCCTGGACTACCGCATGCCGGTGGCCAGTGACCTGCCGATGATCGAGACCATCCTCGTCGAGTCGGCGCCCAACCCGCGCCACCCCTACGGGGCCAAGGGCGTGGGCGAAGTGCCCATCGTGCCGCCGCTGGCGGCGGTGGCCAACGCCATCAGCCACGTGGTCGGGCGACGTCTGCGCGAACTGCCCTTGTCGCCGCCGCGGGTGTTGGACGCCCTGGATGCGGCCAAGGTCTGACATGGCCCGCGTCAGCACCGTGGCGCAGCAGGTGCGCGCCCTGACCGGCGGCATCGACCACTTCGACATCGCCGCCCCCACACTGCGCGCGCTGCTGGCCGCGCTGGACCAGCGCCACCCCGGCCTGGCCGACCAGATCAGCGACCACATGGCGATTGCCATCGACGGCGAGATCCACCACGACCTACTGGACGCACCGTTGGCGGCGGACAGTGAAGTGGTGCTGATCCCCCGCATCAGCGGCGGTTAGGCAGGCTCGGGCCACTGTCAGGCGAAGTGACAGCGCGTACCGGTAGACGAGCGCAACTCCTTGCCCGGCATCTCCTGCGTCGCGATGGCGATGAAGGGCAGGTGATGGGCCACAAGCCGAGCGCCATCGCTGAAGGCTACCGGCAGCGATCCATCGACGCGCTGCGCCCCTACCTCGCGCAGGTTGAGCAGTTCATCCTCGGCAAGGCCGGCAATCCGTTCGACCCGGAGACCGCGGCGCCGCGTGGCCTGCGCGTGGTGGCGGGTCAACGGTGATCGATTTGCCGGAATGTCGGTCAATGTGTACGATACACACATGACCAGCGCCGACCTGATCCGCGAGGTGCGGCAAGCCGGCTGGATGCTCGACCGGGTGCATGGTTCGCACCATGTCTTCAAACACGCCGAACGGCCGGGCATCGTGGTGGTGCCGCACCCAAAGAAGGACCTTGGCGCGGGGCTGGTCAAGGCCATCCGGCGCCAGGCCGGCATCTGAGAGGTGATTGCATGCGCTACCCGATTGCCATCGAACCCGGTACCGACACCACCGCCTGGGGCGTGGTGGTCCCTGATTTACCCGGCTGCTTCTCGGCTGGCGACACGATCGAAGAGGCGCTGATCCAGGCCGAGGATGCCGTGACCGCCTGGATCGAGGCCGCGCTGGACGGCGGACAGGTCATTCCGAAGCCGTCGAGCATCGAAGCCCTGCGCGCCGCCCATGGCGAGCTGGAAGGCTGGCTGTGGGCGCTGGTGAAGGTCGACCCGGCGATGCTGGACGACACGCTGGAGCGCGTGAACATCAGCCTGCCCCGCCGCGTGCTGCACCGACTGGACGCGCTGGCCCGCAGTGCCGGTGAAACCCGCTCGGGCTTCATTGCGCGTTTGGCCATTGAACGGCGAGAGTCGGCGGAGCACTCCTGACAAACCGATGAAATGTGTCCGATAGACCCTGGGCGGCTTATGAGGTGGACGGCAACCCGTTGAGACCAGGCCCGGTGCCCGGGCTCGTGGACTCCAGGAAGTTGGCACAGACGCATGCGGCGAAGGTGCATGGTCGCCCGAGGTGCCACACGACGGCATCGAAAACGACTTACATCCGCCGTTACATCAGTCGCCTGAAAGACAAAGGGGTCAGCAGTCCCTAACCTGCCAACCCCTGTCATTCCTTGGTGCCGGTGAAGAGAGTCGAACTACAGACCTTCGCATTACGAATGCGCTGATCCTGAAGGAAGTCTCACTGCAATAAGCTGATTTTTGACAGGTGTACCTGTAATTGCAGCTTTGCGT
>JANOJJ010000173.1:0-8227 GCA_031408155.1 Rubrivivax sp. | reverse complement strand
CACGTTCATGAGCGAGCGGCAATCGCGCGCCACCGGGCTGGTGTAGAAGGCCGTGCCGTCGAGATAGTCGTACAGGATCGCGGCCTTCTTGCGGTTGTGCACCTCCATCGCTCTCAAACCGCCTCGTGCCTTGATCCAGTTGAACACCAGCCCGGCGATGTAGATTGCATAGGTCGGCGGCGTGTTGAGCATCGAGTCGTTGTCGGCCTGCTGCTTGTAGTCGAAGGCCGACGGCGTGATCGACAGCGCCTGGCCGATCAGGTCGTCGCGCACGATCACGATGGTCAGGCCCGCCGGGCCGATGTTTTTTTGCGCGCCGCCGTAGATCAGCCCGTAGCGCGACACGTCGATCGGCCGCGAAAGGATGTCGCTCGACATGTCGGCCACCAGCGGCACGCTGCCGACGTCGGGCGTGAAGTGGTACTCGACGCCGCCGATGGTCTCGTTGGAGCAGATGTGCACGTAGGCGGCGTTCGGGTCGAGCGTCCAGCCCTCACGCACGGGGATCGTGGTGTAGCCGCTGTCGGCCGCGCTGGCGGCGACGTTGACCGCGCCGTACTTCTTCGCCTCCTTGATCGACTTCTTGCTCCACTCGCCGGTGTCGATGTAGTCGGCGCTGGCCTTGCCGCGCAGCATGTTCATCGGCACGATGGCGTTCTCGCCGATCGCGCCGCCCTGCATGAACAGCACCTTGTAGTTCGCAGGAATGGTCAGCAGGTCGCGCAGCAGGCTTTCGGCCTCGGCGTGGATGGCGATGAACTCCTTGCCGCGGTGGCTCATCTCCATCACCGACATGCCCGAGCCATGCCAGTCGAGCATCTCTTCGGCCGCCTTGCGCAACACGCTTTCGGGCAGCGCGGCCGGGCCGGCGCTGAAGTTGTGGACACGGGTCATCGGGCCTTCTCCAGAGGTTGCAGGGTGGTCGCGTGTTGCAACGCAGTTGGCGCGCATTATCCCGGCGCAGACCCGTTACGATGCCGGCTCCACCTTGCCAGCGCCAGCGCCAGAGCCATCACCATGACCATGACCATGACCGAGCTCGACTTCAACGCCTTCGAGACCCAGGCCCGCGCGCAGGGCTTCGACGAAGTGCTCGAACGCCAATGGAAGCCCGACACCGTGCTCGAGACCCACCGCCACGCCTTTGCCGTGCAGGCGCTGGTGGTGGCTGGTGAGCTGTGGCTGACGGTCGCTGGCGAGACGCGCCACCTGTTGCCCGGTGACCGTTTCGAGCTCGAGCGCGAGGCGCCGCACGCCGAGCGCTACGGCCCCGCTGGCGCCACCTACTGGGCGGCGCGGCGGCATTGACGCCCCCGAAGCGCCTTTGGCGCCGCCGTCGACGGAGGGCGACGCCAGTGGCCCGGCGGAGCCGGTTCCACGGCGTCCGCTCGGGGGCGCACGACTCGCACGCGCCCTTGGCGCTCTCGCCTGCTGCGGTGGCGTGACCGGGCGGTCACGGTGAACGGTCTGCGCGCTGGGCTGGCAGCGCCACCATCACGGCCTGCCCTGGCGCCGAACAACCCGCGTCGCAGCAGCGACCGGGCTGGCGATTGCGCGTGATGGCGCGGCCGGCGTCGTCGCTCGGCGCCAGCACGCCGCGGTCGAGCAGTCGTTCGACCAGGTCGACCTTGTTGCCCAGCGGGTACTGGCGCCAGATCTCCTGCTTCATCGCCGCCGGCGAGCCGCCGCCATGCAGGCTGATCACCGAATACCAGCCGCCCTGGTACGACGCGGTCAGGTCCTCGACGAAGCGCGCCACCTCGATCCGCTTGTCGTAGGGCACGGCCGGGTTGGCGCGTAGCACTTCGGCCAGCGTGGCGGCGGTGGCCGGGTTGTGGTCTTCGTCGGGGCCGGGCAGGGCGACGATCAAGCCGCCCGAAACTTCATGCGCCAGCCGGTGCATGTCGTAGATCTGGCTCGACAGCAGCAGCTTGCCGATGTTGGCGAATACCGGCTCGGGCATGAAGTTGCCCGCGTATTCATCACGCTGGCCATAGACGCTGGCAGCGACGCCGCAGGCGTAGAAGCCCTCGGTGATCTTGATCAGCTCGACCATCGGCTCGCGCAGGCTTGATACCTTGCCGGGATCGGGGAATCCGTTGGCCTCGCACATCAGCGCGCCGGCGCCGATCAGCAGGTCGCCGAAGCCGGCGCGCGCGCCGATGCAGCTGTGCCGGTGGTGGCTGGCGTAGTGGTAGGTCAGCGCTGACGAATGCTCCCATTCACCGGCATAGAACACACGCTCCCAGGGCACGACGACGCGGTCGAAGATGACGACGCCGGTGCTCTGCCCGTAGCGGCGTGAGAAGAGGGCCGCACCATGCTCCACCTTGTCGCCCGGCCGGCCTGCTGGCCGGGCGACGATGGTCACGCCGGTTGCGTCCACCGGCACCGCGCAACAGACCGCGAAGTCGGCATCGGCCTGCGCCATCTGCCGGCCCGGCATGAGCAGGAATTCGTGCATGTACGGCGCCCCGGTGACGATCGCCTTGGTGCCGCTGATGACGATGCCGCGCGCATTGCGCTCGACCACGTGCACGTAGGTGTCGGGATTGGCCTGCTGGTGCGGCTTGCGTGAGCGGTCGCCCTTGGCGTCGGTCATCGCGATGCCCAGGCTCAGGTCGAGGTCCTGCACATGGGCCAGGTAGTCGGCAAAGCGCGCGCGGTGTTCGCTGCTGCCGCGGGCGTCGTCGATGCGGGCGCAAACCTGGGCCAGTGCGTTGAGGGCGTCGTGCGCCAGGTAGCGTTGCGCGCAGCCGGTCTCCTGGCACAGGATGCGCACCGCCTCCAGCTTGTTCAGCAGGTCGCCGGCCGACTGGTTGACGTGCAGCATGCGGTTGACCGTGCGCTGGCGCGAAGCCTGCACGGCGCGCATCAGCGGTGCCTTGGCTTCGTCGAGCGCGAAGTCGTAGCTCACCGCCAGCGCGTTGATGCCCGGCGCGAGGGCGCTCTCGTCGGCCACCGACTCAATGCGCCGGCCGTCGACGTAGACCACGGGCTTGCGCCGGCGCAGTGACTCGCGATAGTCGGCGCCGGACATCAGGCTGGCCGGTGCGGCCGGTGCAGGCAGGGCAGCGTTCATGCGGGGTCTCCTTGAAGGCCCATGATAGAAAGCCGCAACGAATCCTTCGCGCGCAGCCGGAGTTGCCCATGAACCGCACCGTGAATGCCAGCCGCAGCGTGCTCGTGCTGGTGGACTACCAGGAGCGGCTTATGCCGCAGATCGAGCGCGGTGCCGAAGCGCTGGCGCTCGGCCTGCGGCTGGGCGAGATCGCGCACGAGCTCGACATTCCCGTGCTGGGCACCGAGCAGAACCCGCGCGGCCTGGGGCCTAACGGCGCTGCGCTGCGCGCGCTGTGCAGCCAGACTCTGGCCAAGATGCACTTCGACGCCTGCCGGGACGGCCTGCTCGAACTGGTCCACCGGACGCGCGACCCGGCGCCGTCTGAAGTCGTTCTGGCCGGCTGCGAAGCGCATGTCTGTCTGTTGCAGACGGCGCTCGGGCTGCTGCGCGCCGGCCACACGGTGTGGGTGGTGGCCGACGCCTGCGGCTCGCGGCGGGCCGCCAACCACGAGCTGGCGATGCTGCGCCTGCGCGCCGCAGGGGCGAACATCGTCAGCTTCGAGATGGTGGCCTTCGAGTGGCTGCAGAGCTGCGAGCATGCGTGCTTCAAGGCGGTGCTGCAGCACCTGAAGGCGGCCTGACCCAGGCTGCCGCGAAGTGCCGCGAGGTCCCGCTTCAGCGGCGCCCAGGCCAGGTCGGCCAGCGCGGCGACGGCGAATCGCCCGGCGACGCGGACCCGCTGCGCCGGTTCTTTCTCGCCTGACAGCCCTTTCAGGCGCCCTTGAAAGCTGCCTTGCGACGCTGCAGGAAGGCCATGCCGCCCTCCATCGCGTCGGCGGTGTCGGCCGCGATCAACTGGTGCGCCGCTTCGGTGGCCAGCGCCTCGGCGTAGCTCTGTTCCAGCGCGAGGGCGATGCCCTGGCGCATCAGCCCCAGCGCACGGGTGGGTCCGGCGGCCAGGCGTTCGGCCAGCGCCATCGCTTGCGCCATCAGTTCGGCATCGTCCACGGCCTTGTAGATCAGCCCCCAGGCCTCGGCCTTGTCGGCGCCGATGCGCTCACCCAGCATCATCATCTCGACCGCGCGGGCCTTGCCGATCTGGCGCGTCAGCATCCAGCTGGTGCCGCCGTCGGGCACCAGGCCGATGTTGACGAAGGCTTCGAGGAAATAGGCTGAACGCGCGGCCAGCGTGAAGTCGGCCGCCAGCGCGAGTGAACAGCCGATGCCCGCGGCGGCGCCGTTGACGGCGCTGATCAGCGGAATGGGCAAGCGCGACAGCGCCAGCATCGCCGGGCCGTAGCACTCGGTCAGCGCGCGCTGTGCCGCCGCCCCGCGTGAGGTGGCCGACGCGCCGTCAGCGCGGCCCTGCAGGTCGGCGCCGCTGCAGAAGGCGCGGCCTTCGCCGGTGATCAGCAGCGCGCGGGCGCCGAGGCCGGGCAGTTGCTGCAGCGCGGCCTGGATCTCGGCAAACATCCGCGGCGGCGCCGCATTCAGCCGCTGCGGCCGGTTCAGCGTGATCGTGGCCACCGCTCCCTGGATCGCCAGGCGGATGGTCTCGAAGGTGTGCGGGGCGTGCTCGGGCATGCGGGTCTCCGGGTTGTCGACCGCCAGCGTAACGGGTGGCGTCGACGGCCACTGTCACCGGGTGGACTGCGAAGCGCCCCGGGCTCGCCGCACAATGCAGCGCAGTCCCCCTGCCGACCCCGCTGGAGCCTTGCCATGAACGAAGCCTGGATCATCGACGCCTGCCGCACGCCGCGCGGTATCGGCAAGGCGGGCAAGGGCGGATTGGCCGACCTGCACCCGCAGCACCTGGGCGCCGCGGTGCTCAAGGCGCTGGCCTTGCGCACCGGCATCGACACCGCCGATGTTCCGGCGAACGGTTGCCGGCCCGTCGCCATCTCGTAGAGGACGGCGCCGAAGGAGAAAAGGTCCGTCCGGGAATCGAGCTCTTCGCCGCGCGCCTGTTCCGGCGACACGCAGCGCGAACGGGTCTTTGTCGCCGGTCGGCAGCTGGCCGACCGAAAACAATCCGGCCAGTGTCTCCAGCTTGTCGGCCAGGGCGGCGACCAGGCCGGTCGGGTTGCGCGGCAACTCGTCGCCAGCAAAGCGCGGTTTGTAGTGGTCCTCGATGGCGTCGGCGACTTCGTGGCCCAGGCCGTCGTTGAGCGCGTAGTAGCGGCCCATGATCCCCTGCAGCTCGGGGAACTCTCCCACCATGTCTGTCAGCAGGTCAGCCTTGGCGAGCTGCGCGGCCTGGTCGGCCCGCGCTGCAAGCGTATCGCTGCCGAGCTGAGCGCCGATCACTTTGGCGATCGCCCGGACGCGCTCGACACGTTCGCCCTGCGTGCCCAGCTTGTTGTGGTAGACCACCTTCGCCAGTCCGGCCACGCGCGAAGCGAGTGTTTTCCTGCGGTCCTGGTCGAAGAAGAACTTGGCATCGGCCAAGCGCGGGCGGATAACGCGCTCGTTGCCGCCTATCACCGCGCTCGCATCCGTCGGCCGGATGTTGCTCACGACCAGGAATTTGTTGGTCAGCTTACCGCCCGCGTCGAGCAGCGGGAAATACTTCTGGTTGGCCTTCATCGTCAGGATCAGGCATTCCTGCGGCACGTCGAGGAATTCCCTTTCGAATTCGCAAACCAGGACATTGGGCCGCTCGACCAGCGCGGTGACTTCGTCGAGCAGGGCTTCGTCTTCGATGGCCCGGGCACTGCCGACCTTGGCGGCGGCAGCGGCCAGCTGGCGCACGATTTCGGCGCGCCGCGCTTCGAAGCTGGCGATCACGGCGCCGTCTTTTTCGAGTGTGGCGGCGTAGCTGTCAGCGTCTTTGATCTCTACCGGATCAATCGCTGCCTCGAAGCGGTGGCCGTGGGTGACTCGTCCTGCCTCTAGTCCGAGCACTGCGACAGGAATCATCTCGCTGCCATGAAGGGCAACAAGTGAATGCGCAGGACGAACGAATTTAACGTCTGTCCATCCGTCTTGCAGCTGGTAGGTCATTACCTTGGGAATCGGCAGCCGGGCCAACGATTCATCGAGAGCGCTTTGCAGGCCGACCTGCAGGCTGCTCCCCATCGCAAGGCCTCGCAGGAAAACAGCGTCTGCTTTGCCGTCGCTTTGGATCACCAAACTGTCCGATCCGTCCTTTGCGTTTGGCCAAAGGTCAGCCAGATGCCCGCGTCCTACTTTTTCCAGTTTCTTGCGAAATGCCTCCGTGGGTTCCCCATCCTTGATGGCTGCAGAAATCGACATCAGCTTTTGAACGATCCCCTTATCCGCAGCTCGCGAGGGTACGGCAGTTACGTGGACGGCTAGTCGTCGGGGGGATGCGAAAGCCGTTAGCTGGGATTCTGCGGACACTAAGCCTCGCTCTTTGAGTTCCGCGAACAACACCCCGGCAAACGCCTCACCCAGCTTTTTCAGCGCCTTGGGCGGGAGCTCCTCGACGAAGAGTTCGACAAGAAGGTTTTTCACTTCCGTCATGCCTCTTCTCCCATCAGTTTGTCTGCGACCAGTTTGGCGACAACCTCGGCTGCGCGTTCTGGCTGGGCCATCGGAAACTTGAGCCGCGCCCGACTCACCAAATAGCTTTTCGCCACGCTGCGCGAGAGGTCGCGGATGCGGCCGATGTACGCCGCGCGTTCGGTAACGCTGATCGCGCCCCGCGCATCCAGCAGGTTGAAGCTGTGCGCGGCCTTGAGCACCTGCTCGTAGGCCGGCAGCGCGAGTTGCTGCTCCACCAGGTGTTTGGCCTGCTTCTCATGCGCGCCGAAAGCCGTGAACAGGAACTCAACATCGCTGTGCTCGAAGTTGTAGGCCGACTGCTCTTTTTCGTTCTGCAGGTACACGTCGCCGTAGCTCAGGTCTTCGGTCCATTTCAGGTTGTAGACGTTGTCCACCTCCTGCAGGTACATGGCCAGCCGCTCCAGCCCGTAGGTGATCTCGCCGGTGATCGGCTTGCAGTCGATGCCGCCGACCTGCTGGAAATAGGTGAACTGCGTGACTTCCATGCCGTTGAGCCACACCTCCCAGCCCAGGCCCCAGGCACCGAGCGTTGGGTTTTCCCAATCGTCTTCGACAAAGCGAATGTCGTTTTTCTTCAGGTCGAACCCCAGCGCTTCGAGAGAGCCCAGGTACAGCTCCAGAATGTCGGCCGGCGCCGGCTTGAGCACCACCTGATACGGGTAATAGTGCTGCAATCGGTTCGGGTTCTCGCCGTAGCGGCCATCCTTGGGCCGCCGGCTGGGCTGCACATAGGCCGCTTTCCAGGGCTCGGGGCCAAGTGCGCGCAGGAAGGTGGCGGTGTGCGAGGTGCCCGCGCCGACTTCCATGTCATAGGGCTGCAGCAGCGCGCAGCCTTGGCGGTCCCAATAGGACTGCAATTTCAGGATGATTTGCTGGAAGTTCAACATGGGGGAATGAAGGCTGCGCGCGGCAAACGGTTGATTTTACGGGGCTTATCAGCCGATGCGCCCGTCCACTCAATCAGGTTTTGGTGGAATCGTTCCGATCGGCCACCTTGGCCCACTGGCGCCACGCGGCGGCCGAGACGATCGCCAGCGCCAGCAGCCACAAGGGCCACAGCCCGAGGCGCGACACCCACCACGCATAGGTGGTAATGGCGGTCCGGCCCTCGACCTCACCGGCCAATACGCCGCGGGTGTGCCGCGGCAGGGAATGGGTGACGCGGCCCCGGTGGTCGATGATCACCGTGGCGCCCGTGTTGGTGGCGCGAATCATGGGCCGCTCGAACTCCAGGGCGCGCATCCGGCTGATTTGCAGGTGCTGGTCGATCGCCACCGTGTTGCCGAACCAGGCTATGTTGCTGACGTTGACGAAGATGGTGGGCGCGTTCGCCGGCTCGGCGAACTGCGCGGCCAGCTCTTCGCCAAACAGGTCTTCATAGCAGATGTTGAGCGCCAGGCGCGGCCCCTGCCACGCGAACGGCGCCTGCCCGATCGGGCCGCGGTTGAAGTCCCCCAGCGGGATGTTCATCAGCTCGGTGAACCACTTGAACAGCGGAGGGATGAATTCGCCGAACGGGACCAGGTGGTGCTTGTCGAAGCGGTAGACCGCCGCGCCTGGCTTGAGGCCGATCACCGAATTGGTATAGCCCTCTGTCGTGCCGCCCAGCGGGATGCCGACCAGCGCGGCCTGTTG
>JANOJJ010000133.1:0-2021 GCA_031408155.1 Rubrivivax sp. | reverse complement strand
GAGATCGATGCCGTATTGCTGGCCGATGATCTGCCGCCCGCCGCCTGGACCGACCCTGGCTTTCGAGAGTATTTGAAGGCACCGCCACCGTGATTCGCAGCTTCATCGTCGCGCTGTTGGTCATCGCATCGACCGCGCCGGTATCCGGTCAGACCGGTTTGGCCGGCCAAGTCCCGGCGGCCGTTCCGGCCGCTGTCACAGGCAGGCCGTCCTGGTCTGAGTTGCCCAGCCTGCAACAGACAGCGCTAGCGCCCTTGAAGCAGCACTGGGCTGGTATCGATGCCACCCACAAGGCCAAGTGGATCGTCGTTGCCCAGCGCTTTGCATCATTGCCTGCTTACGAGCGGCAACGGGTACAGGCGCGCATGGCCGAATGGGCCACCATGACGCCTGTCGAGCGCGGCCGAGCCCGTCAGAACTTCCAGGAACTGCGCAACCTGCCGCAAGAGGATCGGCAGGCGCTGTGGGAATCCTATCGCGCCTTGCCGGACGAGCAAAAGCGCGATCTTGCGCAGCGTGCCAAGCCCGTTGCCCGGGCCCCGGAAGCTGCGTCAGCTTCCAGTGGCAAACGAAAGGTCGCCGTCAATCCCGCCTCGGTCACGGCCAAGCCAGTATCGCCCACCCTGGTACAGGCCAAGCCCGGGGCAACGACGACCTTGGTGAGCAAAGCACCGGCTCCGCCGTCACACCACCAGCCAGGATTGCCCAAGATCACGGCGACCGAGGGCTTTGTGAACCCGACGACCATGTTGCCCAGGCGCGGTCCGCAGGGTGCCGCGACACGCTCGGCCGCCGCTTCGGCCAGTTCGCCATCGCGGCCGTGACAGCGGCGCCTTTCGCGCTGCGGGCCGCGCCGAGCCTGGGTCGCCGCCTGGCAGCCTTCCTTTATGAAGGTGTGCTTTTGTTCGGCGTATTGATGCCGGCCGGCTGGCTGTATTCGAGCCTGACCCAACAACGGCATGCGCTGCAAGGACGGACCGGGCTGCAGGCCTTCCTGTTCGTGGTCCTGGCGGTGTACTTCGTGTGGTTCTGGACTCATGGCGGCCAGACGGTCGCGATGAAGACCTGGCGGCTGCGGGTCGTTGCCGCCAACGGTCGACCCTTGACCCAGCTTCGCGCCCTGGCGAGGTATGTGATGTGCTGGTTGTGGTTCGTGCCCAGCCTGTTGGCCGTGCAGTTGGCAGGCCTGCGCAGCGCTGGCGCGATCTCGACCACGGTGTTGGTTGGCGCCCTGACGTATGCCTCGTGCTCCTACCTGCATCAACAGAGGCAGTTCCTGCACGATGTCTTGTGCGGCACACGCATCGTCGACGCCACGCCGGCGGCAGGTGCCGTTTGAGCGCAGCTTCGTTTGGCAGAATCTCCACGCATGAACAACCCGCACAAGGGTCGCACCGGACTGACGCGTATCTTGTTTGCGGCACGTCATTCGGGCGCGGGGCTGACGTCCGCGTGGCGTCACGAAAGTGCGTTCCGCCAGGAGTTGCTGCTCGCCGCCCTGATGCTGCCAGCTTCCGCCTGGCTCGGCACGAACTGGGTCGAGCGATCACTGCTGGGCGGCACTGTCCTGCTGGTGCTGGTCGTCGAGTTGCTCAACAGCGGAATCGAAGCGGCGATCGACCGCATTTCACTCGACTTGCACGAGGTATCCAAGCGCGCCAAGGACTACGCGAGCGCCGCAGTCATGCTCTCCCTGACGCTGTGCGCTGGCGTGTGGGTCGCGGCGTTGTGGGCCCGGCTGGTGCCGTGAGCGACAGCCACGGTGGCACAACAGTTCGTCTCCGAAGCTCAATTGCAGATGCTGAGTGTCGACAACGATCCAGACGCCCTGCTCGATCGCGTCGCGGCTACGCTATCCGTTGCCGGCCCAGCCAGCGACCTGGCCCGAACCTGAGCACCCGCGCTGCACGCGGCGCACGGGCCTCAGGCCGGCCTCAGACCGCTGCTTCGTCGGTTTCGCCGGTGCGGATGCGAACAACTTGTTCGACCGGCGTGACGAAGATCTTTCCATCGCCGATCTT
>JANOJJ010000071.1:0-9722 GCA_031408155.1 Rubrivivax sp. | reverse complement strand
ACCTCGCAGTACCCCACTGGCACCAAAGTAAGTGACGAAGAACTGGCCTCTATCAATCTCAAACGGCATGCCTTCCACGGCGATTGGAACTACACACTTTCACCTCGTCGCAGTCCAATCTAAACTGGATACTTTATTTTGACGTGGCTCCTTAGATTCATTTCGAATCAGGTAACGCGATCACGCCGCGTTCGCAAATGGAGCCACTACAGGACACCACGTGAAACAAGCAACAACTGCAGTTGTGCTTTCCTTGGCACTTTTCCTGTGCGCGGCGACACCCGTCGCCTGCGCCGCGCGGGGAAAAGGGGACGCTTCCCTAAGGGACAAAAAGGGGACGCTTCCCTTTATCCCCAGCCGAGTCAGGCGCAGGCCCGGTGCGCTTCGCAAGGTGCCTGATCCAGACCCATCCTGTTCCGGCAGCCGGACGTCCCTGCGGCCGTGAGGGCCGGCTGGGTCAGGGGTTATCTGGGCCGGGGCATCGTCGAGTGCCCGCAAGGGTGCATGACCGGCGGGCGTCGCCAAGCCTATGACGCCCAGTTCTCGACCTTCAGACCCGGCACCCGCGCGAACTCGCGCGTGTTGTTGGTGACCAACGTCACCCTCAGGACATGGGCGTGGGCCGCGATCAAGGTGTCGTAAGGCCCGATCGGCGTGCCCTGCGACGCCAGCCACGCCCGCATCGGTCCACACACCTCGGCCGCGAGCGCGTCGAAAGGTGCGACCTCGAGTGTGCCGAGGAAGCGGCGCAGCGCATCCAGATTGCGCTGCGAGCCGGTGCGGGCCACCCCGAAGTACAACTCCGCGGCCGTCACCGACGAGACCCCAAGCCCGGCACTATGGAACTCGCGAAACGCACGCAGCACGGCGCTCGGTCGTTCGTTGATGGTGTAGATGCAGATGTCGGTGTCGAGCATGTAGCGCATCACCGCCCCGGCTGGATTGCCGTGCGAACTTGCTGCGCAGGCTGCTCGCGCTCGAGGCGTACGCCGGGCTCAAACCCATCCAGCGCATCCAGCATGGCATGAAGGTCTGCTGCGGGCTGCGCACTGAGCACGACTTCGTTGCCGACGCGTCGCACGTGAACCTCCGTTCCTTCGAAGCGGAACTCCCTGGGCAGGCGCACCGCTTGGCTGCCGCCGTGGCTGAACAGTTTGGCCATCTTCATGAACAACTCCGGGACTGTCGACGCCAACGAGTATATACGCTGTAGCTATGTTTGAACTTGACTCGGCTTGGTCCGCACACGGCATCCCACACCCGACTATCTGTTTCAAGCTGGTGAAGCCACGCGGCTGGCCATCCGACGCGCGTTGAACAACGAGCCCACGGTGGAAGAGCTGATCGCCAACCGGCACAAGATTCGCCACGACATGGATGATTGGTCTTGAGCCGCGCGCGAGTCGAAGCCAGTGGTCCATGAAACTCGCTTTGTTCGACCTCGATCACACGCTGATCCCGTTCGACAGCGGCATGGCCTGGATCCGCTTCCTGGTCCGTGCCGGCGTGCTGGCGCCGGACGCCGAAGCCCGTTACCTGGCCTGTTGCCACCAGGTCGTGGCCGGAACGCTGGACATCCACGCCATGCACCGAGCCAGCATGGCGCCGCTGGCCGGGCTGGCGCCCGCGCAGCTCAAAAACAGTTTTCGAGTGCGATCTTGAGGCTGCAGCGCCAGATGAAGCGCTCGGCACCTTGTTTGGCCGATCGTCTGAACACGGCCGTGCTCTCGCGGTCGATCGCATCAGCCAGCGGCACGGTCAGTGGTGCACCGGTGCTGTTGGTGTAGAAATTCAGGAAGCAGGTGGCGTCGGGCGCGCACAGCAGCCGCACCTGGCGCAAGTAGGCCTCACGGTCGGTGGCCTGTGCCGCCGGCACGATGACAAAGCGGACCAGGCCCTGCTGACCTGCCAGCAGCCAGGGCTCGTCGGCCGCCCCGGCCGCCCCCGCACTGGCTGCCGCCAACGCTGCAATGGCGCCCAGCCAGGCCAACGATGTTGGCGATCTGTGCATGGGCTTGATAATCGATCCGGCGGCCATCACTGCTCGAGCCGCAGAATTTCCAGCTGCTCGGGCACGGTCTGGAAGGTGCCGGCGCCGGCGGGCATCTGGATCAGCATCTTGCCTCGGCCATCGAGCAGCCAGACGTTGGGGTAGACCAGCTGCCGCAACCGCTCGTCACCCAGCTCACGCTGGAATTCGGTGTAGTTGAGCACCTTGTCGCCGACCCGGAAGTACAGTTTGTCGGCCTGTGCCTTCAGGCTGCTGCGCAAGTCGACGACCAGGTACTGGTTGGCGAAGTGCGAGGCCAGCTCGCCGCTGTTCTTGCCCAGGAAGGCTTCGTAGACACGGCAAAACGGGCAATCGTCGGCACCCAGGTAGACGTACAAGCGCTTGCGCTCGGCCTGGGCACGCTTCATCGCCGCCGTCAGGTCGAACTCCCAGCGCTGCGGCACGCCGCCGGGTTGCAGCACCATCGGCGCATAGGCCGCCGGCACCCCGGCCCAGCACGACGCCGTGGCCCACAGGGCCAGCCCAAGTACAAGCTGCCGCAGATGGTTCAAGGGGTCATCCGATCGCAAGCGAGCCCGAGAAACGCAACTCGCGTGAATCAGCGACTTCGGCCCGGAGCTCGGTCTGGCCCGCCGGCACGAAGTTGAAACGCAGGGTGGGGTTTTCGCTGATCGAGAAATCGAGTTCGGCGTCGAACAGCCTGCGCCCGTTGGCCGTGACCCGCATGCTGCGCACGAAATGCGGCGGGATGAACATCACGCTGACGTTGTTGAGCTCGAACCCGGTGTCGTTGGGGTGGATCACGGTGATCTCGGCGGTGTTGACCTGCTGCGGTTTGAAGTCGCCGATCAGCTTGAAGGTGGTGCGACCGATGAGGTGCGGCGAGTCGCGGTTGGGTGGGGCCGAGCAGCCCCCAGAGGTCTTCACATAGCGTGAATCGGTGTGCAGTTCGCCGTTCGACAATTCGCTGATCACGCGCACATGGCCGTAGCCGTCGACCCGCAGCCGGGTCTCGAAGTCGGCCTGCCCGATGTCGGTGCCAAGCTCGATGACGGCGGCGATCGGCGACGGATTCTGGTCGACCACCACGATCAGGCGCTGCACGAACAGCTCGCTGCGCTGCGCAAGTTTCGAAACCACCTTCACCGGCACCGACGCGCCATAGGCCGCGCGCAGCGGCGCGATCAGCTGCACCGTGCCCTGCCCCGGTTGCAGCCTGCGGCCGGCAAACAGCTTGGTCGACAGGCGCTCCCATTCGGGCGAGCTGTCGCCATGTGCTGCCGACGGCAGACCACCCACCGCTGCAGACGCCGTTGCAGGCAACATCAGCGGGGTCATCGGCAGGGTGGCCAGGGCTTTGAGTTCCCGGCGGCGCGGGTGTGAAGGGATCATGGCTGTCGCTTTCGGCTGCAACTACTTGAAGAGTATCTCGCGCTCGATGCGCAAGTACGCGACTGAGGCATTGCGGCGGTGAATCAGGTCGTACTGGTCCCACGCGGCAAATGCCGGCAACTCGGCGGCGTCGGGCGCGTCCAGCAGCGACACGCCATCGATCACCAGCTGGCGCATGCGGGTTTGCAGCGAGTCGAGGTAGTGGTCCACGGCCGCCAAGGCCTGCACCGGGGCCAGCGGGCCGTGCCCCGGCACCATCGCGCGCAGCGGCAACCGGCCCAATGCAGTCAACGCTTGGTGCCAGACCGGTAGCTGGGAGTCCTGGATGTCGGGGATGCGCAGATGATCGACCAGGCCGCCGGCAAAGAGCACGCCGCTGGTTTCATCGAGCACGGCGATGTCACCCGGGCCACTGGAGTAGCCTTGATAGATCACGCGCACGGGTCGACCGATCAGGCTGAGGTCGTGACCGTCTTCGAAGGTCTGATCCGGCGTGTACATCTCGGTGCCACGCAGCGGCGCTTCACCGACCTCGCGCTTCAACGCCCGCAGGCAGGTTTCGCAGCGCGATTTCATCAGCGTCGCGGTGCGCGTGTGCATGCGCACCGGGATGCCGGCCGCTCGATACGCGCCACCGCCGAACAGGAACTCGGGCCGCGTGTGGGTGACCAGGGCCACGCGCAGCGGCTGGTCGGTGACCTGGCGCAGCGCCAGCAGCAGTGCCTGCCCGTGGGCGAACGAAGTGCCGGTGTCGATGGCGATGACGCCACTGTCTCCGACGATGAATCCCGCGTTTCCCACGCGCCCGAGATTGCGCTCGTCGGGGCTTCCGGCCGCACCGAAGAATGCATACACGCCAGGCGCCACTTGCTCGAGCAGGCGGCCGGCGATGGACGGCGACACGCATCCGCCGAGCGCGACGGCACCGGCGCCCAGGCATCGCAGAAAGTGGCGGCGTGGTTTGTCCACCGGTCAGCCTACTGGCCGGCACGGCCTCACCGCGAAGCCGCCGGGGGCGCCTGCTGCATCGCGTAGCGCCGGCCTTGTGAATCTTCCACGCTCACTTGCAGCGCGTCGGCCCCGTGCGGCACGAAGCGAAAGCGGAAACTCGGGTTCTCGCTCATCGAAAAATCGACGTCGGCGGCAAACAGCAATGCGCTGCCCTGCCTGACCTCGACCTTGCGCACATAGTGGGCAGGCGTGAACTGGCGCGACAGCTGGTCCATCGCCAGGCCCGAATGGTTGGGATGGCTGATGTTGAGTTGCGCCACCATCGGCTCGCTGCCGGCTGGGTCACCACTGATCTGCAGGCTCATGCGGCCGGCCATCGCCGCCGCCAGCGCCGCATCGCCCGAGGGCGGCGCCGAGCAGCCGCCAGATGCCTTGACGAAGCGGGTCACGCCGTACAGCTTGCCGTCGCTGGTTTCAGCAATCGCCCGGACGAAGGAATAGCCGTCCACCCGCACCCGCGTTTCGATCTGCGTTTGCCCGGCCTGGGCGGTGACCTGGAAGATGCCCGAGATCGGCGACGGGTTGGCGTCGATGATGAGGTACAGCTTGACAACCTGCGCGCTCGCCGATGCCGGCACGGCGACGCGGATGGCCAGTGGCACCACTGCCGCGTCGATGGCGCGCGACGGAACGTCGAGCTGCAGCATGCCGGCAGGCGCCGGCAGGATCGGCCGGCCTTCGAACAAGCTCGCATGCACCTTGCGCCACACCGGCACGGCGGCCGGGTCGTCGCTGGGCTGTGGATTGACGAGCTGCGCCCCCGCCAGCGCGCAGGCCAGCATCAACACACTGGCGCTCAGGCAGCGGAGAAACGGGGCCATGGGGACTAGCGCGAGCGGATGAAGCAGGACTCCTGAGCCTTGGCCTGCAGTTCGCGGTAGCGTTTGAGCACAGGCTTGAGGGTGTCGTTGTCGCGCAGGTCATTGCCACGCTCACCACCGATGCTCATGGCGTTGGAGATCGTGCTCATGGTCGTGTACTCGTCGTAGCTGGTGCTTTCGGCCAACCTGTCGAGCGCGCACGAACACTTGTTGACCATCTCGAAATTCGGCCCCGGGTTGTTGCGCATGCACTCCTGCACATAGGTCACGCGCGCCACGGTGGGAAAGTCGTTGGCCGACGCCGTGATGGGGAAACAGCCGATCAGGCAGGCGGCAACGATCAAGCGGTGATGGGTTGTCATGGTGGCAGGTGCTTCAGGGGTTTTGGGTTCGGCCAGGCGTCGCGCCATCGACCAGGAGTTCTTCGACAAGCAACGGCGGTGCATCGGGGTTGGCTGCGCGCACGCTGGAGCGGATCGAGTAGACGGCACCGGGCACCTGACCCGACAGCGTGAAGGTGTATTCCTTGTCCGCCAGCTTTTCGAATCGCCCGCGCACCGGGTCGTCAGCATAGGGCGAGATGCTGATGCGTTGGGCGGCCACCGGCTTGCCGTTATAGGACACGGTCAGGTCGGCAACCTTGGCGCCCTGGTACACCGCCATGCGGATGCGCTTGCGGAAGTAGGCTGACTGACCCTTGGTCAGGCGACTCATTTCGCGGATGTCGCGTTCCAGAAAGTACAGGATCACCGGGTTGGCCTGCGCCGCCTCCACTTCAGGCAGCGACAGCTGCCGTTCGCCCTGCAGGAAGTCGGCCGTCGCGTTGCAGCAGCTGCCGTCAGCGCGTTTGAACAGGTGGACCTGCACCTTGTCCTGGAAACCGGGCTCGAGCGTGCCGGTTCGGGTATAGCGGTACGACAGCTTGACCGGCGGATGCAGACCCTCGAGGTGATGGGTCATGAAGAGGGCTCGCTCGGACGGCGAGTAGTCCTGTGCCGCGGCCGACAACGGCGCCACAACCAGCGCGCCGAGCAGGAGTGCGAGCACTTGCCGGCTGACGCGATGGGTGCTCATGCTGGCGTGACGAACGGTCTCAAAGGGCTCGGCACGGTTTGGCAACGGGCACAGCGACGGCAGCCGCGCCGCGGTCGGGCGTGACGGCCGCGAGTCGGCGACGGGCGTCACCACGTCCGGGCTCGATCGCCAGCGAGCAGCCCAGCGCCCACAGTGCCTCGGCATCACGGTGCTGGCCCTGCAACGACGCACCCAGCAGATGCCAGGGTTCCGAATCGCCCGCGTCGGCGCCGAGCCATTCGGCGGCCAGGGCTTCGAGATCGGTGAAACGGCGAGTCTGAAGCAGCGACGCGGCACGCAGGAATCGCGGTTGGCTGTGCGCATCCCGCTGCCAGAACGACACCGAATCGGCAGGCAGCGGATTGACGGCTACGGCGCGTTGCCCGAAGTCGGCCATCAAGTCTCGCAGCCACTCGGTGGGAGCAGAAAAGTAGGCCGCCGCGTCGCCGCGCAGGCGAAAGGTGAGGATGCCCACCAGGCGCCCTTCGGTGTCGAACAAGCCGCCACCGCTGGCGCCCGAGCTGAACCAGTTGTTGCTTTGCACGACGACGGCACCTTCGAAGCGGTGCAGTCCGACCACGTCGCCCTGGCTCGTTTGCAGACCGACGCCTCCGGTGTAGCCCAAGGCCGCCACGCTCTGGCCGAGTGCCAGTTCGGCGCTGCGGCCGATGGCGACCGGGTTGCCACGCAAGCCCGGTACTCGCAACAGACAGAGATCGTGCCCGATGTCGCTCAGTTGAGCCGAGGCCGGCCAGCGGGCGCCTCCGCGCACGACGAAGATCTCTCGCGCATCACGCGTGACATGGCAATTGGTGACCACCATCTCGCGCTCCACGACCACCGCAGAGCCGAGTGAATAGCCGCCCTGGATGCGGGGGCCCTCGATGCGCAACACGCTGGCAGACAGCGCGACCAGCAGCGCACGCGTTTCTTCGGCGCCGGCGTAGACCGGCAACTGCGTCATCGCCGCTGCCATAGCCAGCAGGCAGGACTTCCAACGCTTCACGCATCGCTCCCCGATTGAGCCTGCTGCCGCTTCAGCGCGGACCCGTCTGGACCGACGCATCGACCAGCGGCACGCCAAACTCCTTCAGGATGGTCGCGATCGCAGCTTGCTGCGATTCGATCAACGACTCGACCTGCTGCTTCCATTCACGTTCGCCATGGCGAACGCCCATGGCCATCTCGAAGTCGAACTTGACACCCGGCTCCGAGCGCATGGGAACCACCGTCAGGGGCACGGTCTTGACCCGCTTGGCAAAGTAGCCGGCCACCGGGCCCCACACGATCGCCACGTCGATCTTGCCGGCGACCAGGTCGTTTTCGATGATCTCGCCGGGGTAATGCCCGGGGTCGGCGTTCATGGTCGCGTAAGGCACGCCGCGATCCACCAGCCCGTGCTTGACCAACCACGCCGACGCCGGTGAGCGGTCGTACAGACCGATGCGCAGCTTGGCCATCCGGGCCGGATCGAGCTGCAGGAAGTCCTGGCTGCTGGTCACGCCGTCAAGGCCCTTGCCCTGCGGAAATACCAGCGCGTAGGTCGACCGGTAGTAGGACTTGGTGACCGACACCTGGTCAAACCCGGCCGGAACACCCATCACGAGGTCGCACGGATAGTCCTGGCCCGGCAGCTTGTAGCGCAGCGTGTTGCGAATGAAGGCCAGACGCTGCGGAAACGAGTAGTAGATCACCGGCAGGCCCATCGCCTTGCCGAAGACCTCTGCGATGCGGTTCTCGATGCCCTCGCCACGGGTGTTGGAGAAGGGCAGATTGCTCGGATCCTGGCACACGCGCAAGGCGACCCGGGGCGCGGGCGTGTCTTGCGCTCCGGCGTCTGTCAGTACTGCCAGCCCGGCCAGCCCGGAAAGCAGCAGACTACCGAGCGCCAGGGACAGCTTGCGCAAGGCCGCAGCAGACCAGGCATGCCTCATGGCATCTGCTCGACCTTCGCGCGCGTGATGGCACCGTCGGACCGGCCCTTCAGGTACGCATACAGGTGGTCCATGTTTTCCATCACCTGCACGCTGGTGCTGAAGCTCTGCATGCCCTTTTCGAGCCGCCCGTCGCGCACGACCTTGACGAATTCTTCCTTGGTCAGCGTCTTCAGGCTGTTCACGAGCGACGGCCCGACCATGCAGTCCTGGTTGGCGCCGTGGCAGCGGTCACAAGCCGCGGCGCGCCAGGTCCGAAACCCTTTCATGGTGTTCGCGTCGACCTTGTAGCCGTCGGTCACCTTGTACAACTCGGTTGTCGTCTGTGACGCAACGATCGTGCTGAAGGAAACAAGGCCGAGCAACAGGAGCTTCGAGAACATAAAGTGAGGGTCCTGATCAAAAGAAGGGGCGGAACGGCCTTTGCAGGCACATTCCTCCCCGTCATCGAAATTGGCGCAGCGCTGGTGGCTAACCCGGCCGCGCCCGTACTGGTGGTCAGTTCGGCAATGCGAAGACCGTCAGCGAGCCACCGAGTTCCGTGTACTGGTTCAATTCACGGTAGCCGCCCACCGCGCCGAGGCCGTCGGTGTCCTTCTCGAGACCTGCAGCCATGCCGATGCCGGCCCAGCCGCCGATGCCCGAGAACACACCCAGGTACTGCTTGCCCTTGTGCTCATAGGTAAAGACGTTGCCGATGATGCCTGACGGGGTCTTGAACTTGAACAGTTCCTTGTTGATGTCCTTGGCATCGACGCACTTCAGATAGCCTTCCAGCGTGCCGTAGCAGGACAGTCCGCCGGCGGTGTTGAGCGAGCCGCTCCAGACCGAGAACTTCTCTGCCTTGCTCTGCACGATCTTGCCCGTGCCTGCGTTCCAGGTGATGTAATTGCCCATGCCGCCGTGGCTGCCCGGAGCCGGGAACATCGACAGGGTCGCGCCCACATACGGCTGGCCTGCGGTGTATTCGACCTTGAACGGCTCGTAGTCCATGCAGACATGGTTGGTCGGCACGTAGAACAGTCCGGTGTTGGGGTCGAACGACGCCGGCTGCTGGTCCTTGCTGCCCAACGCCGCCGGGCAGATGCCCTTGGTGTTGACGTCAGCACCGCCCTGCGCCGTGGAGTACTTGGCCACCACCTGCGGGCGCCCGGTCTTCATGTCCACGTGAGTGGCCCAGTTCACCTTGGGGTCGAACTTCTCGGCCACCAGCAAGGCGCCTGTCACGCGGTCCAGCGTGTAGCCGAAACCGTTGCGGTCGAAGTGCACCAGCGCCTTGGTCGGCTTGCCCTTGACGTCGATGTCGGCCAGGATCATCTCGTTGATGCCGTCGAAATCCCACTCGTCGTTCGGCGTCATCTGATAGACCCACTTCGTCATGCCTGTGTCGACATCACGGGCGAAGATCGTCATCGTCCACTTGTTGTCGCCGGGCCGCTGCGCCGGGTTCCAGGTGGAGGGGTTGCCGGTGCCGTAGTA
>JANOJJ010000068.1:0-1505 GCA_031408155.1 Rubrivivax sp. | reverse complement strand
CGGGTCGGGTCGGGTGGCGGGAGAATCGTTTCGCCGGCCTTGCCCAGGGTTCACTCAGAGCGACAGCGGGCAAGGTTCGGTGAAGGCATTGTTGGTCTGCCGCCGTTGCAGTGGTGACGTGAGAAGCCCGGCAAAGCCTCGGCTGTTTCAACCTTGGTCGGCGCCGGCCGAGTCGTACAGTGAGGGCGCCAACAATCCGACATGAAACTCGAACTCAAGCCCTTCGACTTCAACCAGGCGGTGGCCCGTGCCGGGCTGCGGCCTGATGGCACGCCGCTCGCCACGCGGCACGCGCTGGTCGAGCAGACCGACGGCGGCTTTCGCACGGCGATGGCCGATGCCCTGGAAAACGTCAGTCGCAGCCAGATGGACGCACAGCGCATGCAGCGCGAGTTCAGCCTGGACAACCCCACGGTCAGCCTCGAAGGCACCATGGTGGCCATGCAGAAGAGCCAGATCGGCTTCCAGGCCGTCGTGCAGGTGCGCAATCGGCTGTTGTCGGCCTACACCGACATCATGAACATGCAGGTGTAGTCTCAGCAGCCCTGCCAGGGCGGCAGGTTGCCTTCGAGCATGCACACCGACGGCCGCCCCAGCGGCGACAGGCTGACGCGAACTCGTTCACCACCGGTGCTGTGCAGGACCGCGGCAGTTCCCGTCAGGTCGGCCGTGCCGCTGGTCGGGTCGAAGCGCGTCCCGTGCGACTCTGCCAGGGCCACCCCACGCCGGTCGGCCGCACGCACGGCCTTGATGCGGCAGGGTTGCTGCGCCCGGCAGTCGCAACTGCTGCTGGTGGTGATGGCGTAGCACCAGTCGGCGCCGGGCAGGAAGGTCAGATGCAGCGGCAGGCCGCGATGGGCCGACTCGTAGCGCGCTTCGCGCAGGTCGAGCTCCAACCCCAGCGCGGCGGCCTTCAGCCGCTGGCGCTGCAGGTAGGCCGCGAACGACGGCACCGCCAGCGACATCAGCACCGCGCAGATGGCCAGTCCGATCACCAGTTCGATCAAGGTCAGGCCGCGCGGGCGACGACTCGAATGGGGGCGGGGTGAGGGGTTCATCATTGATTCCAGCAGCGAGCGCTTGGTCCTTGGTCAGCTTGGCCCTGATTCAGGTGCAGCGTGATTTCGCTGCATTCGTGGTCGGACTGCTGGCTGCTGCCGCTGTGCGCGCGGGCGGCCAGGGTCACGCGAACGCCGTCGGCGTCACGCAGGGCGAGTTCGTACAGGCCCTCGCCGCTGCGTGTCGAGGCCGCGCCGGTCAATGCCGACAAGGTGGGGCTGTAGACGCCGAAGCGGGAGCGGTGTTGCTCTTGTGCGAACTGCAGGCGCATCAGCGCTGCGGTCGCATCGTGTCGGCGGACGCGCTGCAAGTGTGCCAGCGGCGAGGGCCAGGCCACGACCGCGAAGATGCCTACCACGGCCAGCACGATGCAGACCTCGATCATCGACAGCCCGCGCGCGCGCTCGGCGCAGCGGGCTCGGGCAGGCAGGGCGATGGCAGGCACG
>JANOJJ010000053.1:0-6801 GCA_031408155.1 Rubrivivax sp. | reverse complement strand
CGACGAAATCACGATCGAGGAAATCTACGGACTCAACCCCAAACTAACAAACAGGCACGGCGGGGTCGTGCTCGTCGGTGACCACTTGTATGGCGATACCGACCACAATGGAACTCCGTTTTGCGCTGACTTGATGACGGGGACCGAAGCCTGGCGCGAACGCGGTTCTACCGGTCGCGGCTCCGCGGCAATGATCGCCGCCGACGGCCACATTTATCTGCACTATGCGAACGGCATCATGGCACTCATGGTCGCTACGGCCGACCGCTTCACCGAAGTCAGTACGTTCAAGATCCCAGGTACCGGCGACCGACCCTGCTGGTCGCACCCCGCCATCGTCGACGGCAAACTCTACCTCCGCGAGGACGATCGCATCCTGTGCTACAACATTCGCGAGTAGCCCGGCTGCCGCTGGCCGGGTACTCCCGTGCCAGTGCCCCGGGGACAGATTGCCGGTGAAGTGCGTAAGTTTGGCGAATCGTGCGTCGGGGTACGGGTCAAACCGTGGGCGAACGTCGACTCACCCTTTGCCAACGAAAAGCGTCTGCCAATAGCGCTGCATTGCGATTCCGTTCCGCGACCGTTTCCGACGACTCGACCCGTCCTCGCTGGTCCGATTCGACACGGACCTTGACTCCGACCCGGCCTCTAGCCGGCCAGTCTGATTCACTACCCGGACGAGCCGGGTAGGGTCTGACCGGGTCTGACCGGGTCTGACCTGCCGTACGCTTTGATTCGTTCCATCACGCTGAGCGGCTGCCGTAGCTCTTCATTTTCCGGGCCAGATCGCCGGCGGCCAAGCATAGCTGCCGGGTTTCACGAAATAGCGAGTCGGGGAATCGCGATCACTAAGCAACTCGGCCAAGCCCGTTTCTTGCACCGTGCCGACGTGGAGTCGGTGGAGACCGAGGGCGTCGAAAATTGCCTGGGCGGTCGCTCCGCCTTCCAGTAACCAGCGTGTGATTGTGACATTGCGGGCGATTCGTAGGGCCGCCGCGGCGAGCAACTCCAGCCAGCGCCGGTCGATCCGCGGGTCCGCCAGATCTGGCAGGCCAATCCCGATTACGCCGCGATCGGACACTCGCAGCCGTTCGGCCACCTTGTCGGCCCAGTGATTGACCGCGGTCGAACTGCCAGGCACGAACGCCTCCGACGGAAGTGGCAGGCAAGATATTCCCTGATCGGCGGACCGACGCATTCGTTCCGGCCAGGCGATCTTGCTCCCGCAAATCAGCAGTTCACAGCCGCCTCCTCGTTCCGATGATGGCAAGCGATCCCGGGAGGGTGAGGCTCCTGCCGAGCCGTTTTCACGAACGACCGTCATTTCTTCAAAACTTCTCGGCCCACAATTTCGTCCCTCGAAATCACCCCCATCCCGTCGCAATCTCAACAGTTCGGCGAACAGGTCCACCGCACCGGCGACCAACCCGAAGTTGGCAAATCGGCGAGCGAGCCTGGCGATGTCGCCAGCTGTTTCGGCGTCCGGGATCCACAAACAGGGCGAATTGTCAGGCGGGGCGATTTTCTTCGTTACACACGGCAAGAAACGCGTCGCCACCAGGGACTCGACGTCGTCGACCAGGCGCGGATGCTCGGGATCATCCGCCAACGGAGTTTCCCGGAGCGGTTGGTCCAGGACGAAATACCGGCCGTCACGAATCAAGCGTCCACGCGATGGATTGGCGGGCACCAACATCGCACGGGTTTGGCCGAGTGCTGTCAACATTTCCTCAATCTCGCGGCCCACGTGGCCGCGGAGCAGGGAATCGACTTTCTTATAGATCCAGTCGGGCCGCAGAGATTGGATGCGGACAATTGCGGCGGCCATTCGTTCCGAAGCGTCGGCTGCGGTTGTGGATCGCACGTTGAGGTCCAAGGCATACACGTCGGGTGATCCGGCCCTATCGATCAAGTCGAGCCGGCGTACTACTTCGGCTGTCAAGCCTGGCAGAGCAAGGCTGGCCTGACGCGCGACTTCCTGCGCGATCTGCAGGAGCTGCGGCGGGTGGTCGAACCGGCGGCGGTGCGCATCGCCGCCGAGCGCGCGACCGCGCAAGACATCGCCGTCATCGAAATCGCCTATGCCGGCATGAGGCAGGCGATCGAGCAAGGTGGCGACTACGTGCGCCACGACCTGGCCTTCCATCAGGGGCTGCTCAGGGCCAGCCACAACCGCATGCTGGGGCAGATGAGCAAGGCCTTGGGCGCCTTGCTGCGCACCAGTTTCGAGATCAGCACCTCGCGCCCGCAAGGGGCAGCCCGATCGCTGCCGCTGCACCGCGCGGTACTCGACGCGGTGATCGAACGCAATCCGGGCAAGGCCGAGCAGGCCAGCCAGCTGCTGATCGACGGCGCTGCCGACGACATCGATCTGGTGCTGGCCTCGCGCCGCAGGCTGCCGTCGGTGTCGCAGCCGGCGCAGCGGCTGGCGCCACCGCGCGGCGGCCGTGGATCAGGTTGACGACCAGCGGCCCAGTGCGATGGCCGCGGTGATGATGCCGGCGTAGGTCACGAAACCCGCAGCCACCACCGCAAACAACGCCTGCGGCTGCCCTGGCGCCCAGTGCATCACGGCCAGGCTGCCGATCACCACCACGGCCAGTCGCGACACGCTGGCCACCAGTGGCCAGAACAGCCGGCCCGCGCCCTGCGACGCGAAGAACAGCGCCAGCCCGAGCCCGAACAGACTGTAGAACGCGCCCACCACCTGCAGGTAGTCAGCACCGAAGGCGATCACCTGCGGATCGCTGGTCTGCCACTGCATCCAATGCAGCGGCCACAGCGCCACCGCCAGGCCGATGCTGCCGGTGATGGCGGCCACCAGCGCGCTACCGGCCCAGGTGGCGCGCAGCGCGCGCTCGCGCTGGCCGGCGCCGAGGTTGGTCGCCACCAGGGTCGTCAGTGCGGTGCCGAAGCCGAAGGCGATCGGCACGATGATGTATTCGAGCCGCGCCGCCAGGCCGTAGCCCGCCAGCGCGCTGGTGCCGAGCGTGGCGATCCAGGCGGTGGCGGCGATGATCGAGGCGTTGCTCAGGACCGGACTCAGCATCGCCGGCAGGCCCACCCGCAGCAAGCTGCGCAAGGCTTCGGGCTGCGGCCGCCAGGCCTCGGGCCGCAGGCGCAGCGGCCCGCGCCCGCGCAGCAACTGCCAGGCCAGCACGCTGCCGGCCAGCGCGTTGGCGAGCAGGGTGCTGGTGGCTGCGCCAGCCACGCCCAGGCCCGGCCAGCTGCCCACGCCAAAGACCAGCAAGGGGCACAGCAGCAGGTGCAGGCAAGCCGAGCCAACCAGGGTCAGCGACGCCAGCAGCATCTGCCCGCTGCCGCGCACGGCGCCGGCCAGCACGTTGCTGCACCACACCACCAGCGCACCGCCGAACAGCACGCGGCTGTAGGCCAGCGCTTGCTCCAGCGCCGCGCCGCGCCCGCCGAAGGCGCTGAAGATCCAACGTCCGCCCGGCAGCAGCAGCGCCATGAAGAGCAGCCCGAACACCAGCGCCACCCACAGCGCCTGCATGGCCAGTGCATCGGCCTGGTCGCGCCGGCCACCACCCAGCGCGCGCGCCACCGCGCCGGTGATGGCGCCGCCGATGCCGCCGCCCGACATCTGCATCATCAGCATCGCCAGCGGAAAGACCAGCGCCACGCCGGCCAGCGCGTCAGGGCCCAGGCGGCCGACCACCCAACCGTCGTAGCCGATGGTGACCGTGATGGCCACCAGGCCCAGCACGTTGGGCGTGGCCAGGCGGATCAGGGTACGCAGCAGCGGCCCGTGCAACAGGGCCTCGGTGCGGGCGTGGGCGAGGGTCGCCGCGGGTGCGGCGCCGATGCTGGCGACACTCATGCTGGGCCCAGCGTCTCGAGCCGTGCCGTGCAATCGTCGATCAGGGCATGCAGCGCCAACACTCGCTCGACACCGAGCACGGCGTTGACCGTCAGTTGTGCCGCCTTCCAGCAGCGCCTTGCCTCGACCTGCTTGGCAAGGCCGGCGTCGGTGATGGAGATCGAGCGTGTTCGCGCGTCGGGCCCGGCGGTCTGCAGCAGCCAGCCGGCAGACAGCAACGGTTGCAGGTTGCGCGTCAGCGTTGAGGCGTCCAGCCCCATCCGGCGGGCCAGCTCACCAGGCGCGATCGGACCCAGCTCGCAGACGTGGCTGAGCAGTGAGTACTGCGTGGTCTTCAGGCCGCAGGCTGCCAGCTCGGCGTCGTAGTGGCGTGACAGCAGGCGCGACAACTGCCGGGTCTTGAAGTTGGTGCAGCCTTGCGGCCGGTGGGCTGGAGCGGAGCTCATGCCAAGCATTGTATCTACAACGATCTGGCGGCCGCAGGCGGTTGGCGCAGCCTCTCAGTCGGGCATCGAGAGTCGCTTGACCGCCTTGACGAAGCGTTCGAGCGTGGGCGACAGCACCCCCCGCGCGAGCCGGATGTCGAGCAATTGGAAGCGCCCGCGCGTGGCCTGTGCCTTTTCGAGCGCGCGCACCAGATCGGCGTTGGTGCTGACGACCTGGCCGTCGCCTCCCATGCCGGCCGCCATAGATGCAAAGTCCCACTGGTCGAGGTCGTTGAAGCGGGCGTCGGGCTCGAAGGTGCGCAGCATCTCCCAGCTCGCGTTGTTGAACAGCAGCACGATCGGGTCGCAGCCGCAGCGCGTGGCATTGCCCAGCTCCCAACCGGTCATCTGAAAGGCACCGTCGCCGACCAGGATGATCGGCCGCTGCCCGGTGGCCACCTGCACGCCGAGACCGGCCGGCACGCCATAACCCATGGTCGCGTAGTAGCCCGGTGCAACCAGGGTCGCCTGCTCGATGTCCATCGCGGTGAACAGGCAGTCGCCTACGTCGCTGGCCAGCGGCATCGGGCCGTGCGCGCGCAGCAATCGGTTGACCGCGGCCGCGATGTCGCGCGGTGTGACGGGGGCGTCATCCGCTGCCGGTGTCTGGCGCGCCGGCAGATCGGCCCTTGCCCGCACGGGCGCCTTCGATTCGATCGCGGCCACGCGCGCCAGCAGGGCATCGATCAGCGCCGCGATCGGCACCTCATGGTAGACGTGATGGCCCATCACGACGTCGCCATCGAAGACCTGGATCGCCCGCCGCAGGTCGATCCGCCGCGACGAGACCGCGAAGTTGGTGTCGGACACGATCACCCCCATCAGCAGCAGGCCGTCGGAGTTCTCGACCTGCGCGCTGACCGCGGGGTCGCCGGCCAGGCCGATGTAGGTGCCGATCAGCGGCACGTCGGCATGGGCCAGCAGGCCACGCCCCATGAAGCTGGTGACGACCGGGATCGCCAGCCGGCGAGCCAGTTCGGCCACGCTCGATTCCAGGCCATAGCGACGCACCTCGACCCCCACCATCAGCACCGGCCGCTGCGCGGCCTGCAGGCGAGCCAGCAATTCGTCGGCACAGGCGGCCAGCCGTTCGGCGTCGGGCCGGAACGGCGGCGTCTGCGGAACCGGGCCGCATGGCCGGCCGGGCATGTCGCGCGGGATCTCCAGGTAGACCGGCCGCGAGCGCGTCAGGGCGGCGTCGAGCACGCGTGCGATGCGCTCGGGTGCGAGCGCGGGGTCATCGAGCCGGGCGCGGTCGACAGTGAGTTCTTCGAACAGCCGCCACTGCGAGTCCAGCGTCTTGACCTGATGGTGCAACAGGTAGCCGCTGCTGGCCTCATGCGCGGCCGGCGCGCCCGACAGCACGACCAGTGGCACCCGTTCGGCATAGGCGCCGGCCACCGCGTTGACGAGGTTGAAGGCACCGGCGCCGTAGGTGACTGCTGCCACGCCGAGTCCGCCGCGCGCGCGGGCTGCCGCATCGGCCGCAAAACCGACGCCGGGTTCGTGCGAGAGCGTGACCAGCGGCAACCAGGCCGAGCGCTCGATCTCGCGGAACAGCGGCAGCGCGAAGTCGCCGGGAATGCCGAAGATCTCAGTGGCGCCGCGCGCCTTCAACGCATGCAGCAATTGTTCGGTCAGGTTCATGGTCGGCTCGTGTCGGCAGGCTTCACGGTGCCGGAACAGGGGCCGCAGCCGATGCGCCGGTAAGGGTGGTTGCGCGCGATGGTCTCGTGCGGCACGATGGTATCGCCGGGCTTCGACACCCAGGTCCTGCGGCTCGCCGGCCGGCCGGGTGTATGCCTTGCGCAGGGCAGTCAGGGTTCCCTCGGCGACTCCATGGCGCACCGACTTGCCTACAGTTCATTGCCTCCCGGTGGCGTGGCGCCGGGTTCACCTCAACTCTCAGCCTGGAGCGCGCACATGCCTGACCTGTTCGACAACCCGATCGGCCTGATGGGCTTCGAATTTGTCGAGTTCGCCTCGCCCACGCCGGGTCTGCTGGAGCCGCTGTTCGAGCGGATGGGCTTCACGCTGGTGGCGCGCCACCGGTCGAAGGACGTGCTGCTGTACCGCCAGGGTGGCTGCAACTTCATCGTCAACCGCGAGCCGCGCAGCCTGGCTGCCTATTTTGCGGCCGAGCATGGCCCCAGCGCCTGCGGGTTGGCGTTTCGCGTGCGCGACGCGCACAAGGCCTATGCGCTGGCGCTCGAGCGAGGCGCGCAGCCGGTCGAGATCCCGACCGGCCCGATGGAGTTGCGGCTGCCGGCCATCAAGGGCATCGGCGGCGCACCGCTGTACCTGATCGACCGCTTCGAGGACGGCAAGAGCATCTACGACATCGACTTCGAGTTCATCGGCGGCGTGGATCGCCGGCCCCCCGGCCATGGCCTCAAGCTGATCGACCACCTGACGCACAACGTCTACCGCGGCCGCATGGCCTATTGGGGCGGTTTCTACGAGCGGCTGTTCGGT
>JANOJJ010000858.1:0-7572 GCA_031408155.1 Rubrivivax sp. | reverse complement strand
GTCGAGTTCGACCGGGACCGAAAGCGGCGGCAGTTCTGGCGGCATTTCCGCACGGCCCTGCATCGCCGCTGCCTCGTCGCACGCCGCCAACGGCCGTCCCGGCAGGGCCGACGACGCAGCCGCCTGCTGTGCCTCGAACCGCTGCAGCGCTGCCTGCCCGTGTGCAGCCAGATGCTCCCGCCGCGACCGTGTCGAGAGCGCCTGCGAGGGAGCGTGAACGCGAGCGCGAGAGGGACGAGAAGAAGGACGACGGCAAGGGCCGCACGGCGGAGCCGCGCGGTTCGGTTCGATAGACGCCGCTCAGCGCAACAAGGGCCGCAGCGCCGGCCATACGTTGTCGAGCATGCGCGGCTGCGCCTCGGCCTTGGGATGGATGCGATCGGGCTGAAACAGCGCTTCGCGCTCCGGGCCGTCAGCCACACCGGCCAGGAAGAACGGCACCAGAGCGGCCCGTTCTGCACGGGCCACGGTGTCAAACAGCTTGCTGAAGTCGTCGATGTACTTGCGGCCGTAGTTGGGCGGCACCAGCATGCCGAGCAGCAGCACCTTGGCGCCGGCGGCCCTGGCTGCGCGCGTCATCGCCAGCAGGTTGTCCTCCGTGCTGGCCAGAGGCAGCCCGCGAAGCGCGTCGTTGCCGCCGAGTTCAATCACGACGACCGCCGGGCGATGGTCCTTCAGCAGCGCGGGCAGGCGGGACCGTCCGCCAGAAGTCGTGTCTCCGCTGATGCTGGCGTTGACGACCTGCAAGCCCAGTCGCTCCTGCTCGATCCGGCGCGTGAGCAGGGCCACCCAGCCCTGGCCCCGGGCCAGACCGTATTCGGCCGACAAGCTGTCGCCCAGCACCAGCAACGTGCGCGGCGGACGGATCCCCTGGGCCTGCAACGGCCCCGCCACGGCGGGGGCAGCGAGCAGCACGCTACAGTCTCGCAGCCATTGCCGCCTGGTCCCCCCAAGCATGCCCACGCCCATCATCTCGGTTCAACGCCTTTGCAAGCAGGTGGCTGACGCCACCGGAGTGCTGACGATTCTGCATGACATCAGCTTCGACCTGGCCGAGCGTGAATCAGTGTCCATCGTCGGGGCGTCGGGTTCAGGCAAGAGCACCCTGCTGTCGCTGCTGGCCGGCCTGGACGTGCCGACCTCGGGCAGGGTGGTGGTGGCCGGGCAGGACTTCTTCGTGCTCGATGAGGACCAGCGTGCGGCGCTGCGCGCGCAGCAGATGGGCTTCGTGTTCCAGAGCTTCCAGTTGCTGGCGCACCTGAACGCGTTGGAAAACGTGATGCTGCCGCTGGAGCTGATGGGCCGCAACGACGCGCGCAGCCTGGCCACCGAGATTCTGCAGCGCGTGGGGCTGGGCGAGCGCCTGCGCCACTACCCGCGTGTGCTGTCGGGCGGGGAGCAGCAGCGTGTGGCCCTGGCACGCGCCTTCGTCGTCAAGCCGGCCGTGCTGCTGGCCGACGAGCCCACCGGCAGCCTGGACTTCGCGACCGGTGAAAAGGTGATGGAGCTGATGTTCGCGATGAACCGCGAGGCAGGCACGACGCTCGTGCTGGTCACGCACGACCCTGAAATTGCGCTGCGCTGTGATCGGCAGGTGCGTATCGAAGCCGGGCAACTGGTGCCGGGCTGAGACGCCGACAGGCGGGGTCTTCCGTCCCGGGCTCAGGCCGTTTCGAGCGGCACCGCGTAGGGCAGGGTGGCCAGACGGAGCAAGGGTCCATCGGGGTGACCGAGGTGCAGCGTGCCGTCCGCCAGCGCGCTCAACTTGAGTTCGGCCAGGGCGTCGAAGCGGCCCTCGCCCAGACTGCCCGCCAACGCCACCAGGCCGGCGGGCTGGTCACGGTCGGCGCTGTGGAAGATTTCCTGGCCGGGCGCCATCGGCTCGGTGCCGCCGAGTGCAAAGCTGCGTCGCTTGAGCGTGCCGCGGTAATGGCTGCGCGCCACCACCTCCTGGCCAGGGTAGCAGCCCTTCTGGAAGTTGACGCCACCCACCAGTTCGAAGTTGACCATTTGCGGCACGAACTGCTCGCTGGTGGCGGCCACGATGCGTGGCACTCCGCTGCGAACTTCGAGCGCCAGCCATGCGGCGCTGTCGAGCGCAGGCGAGGCAGGCGCCGGGTCCTGCGCCGGCGCGTCGATCAGGCAGCGCGCCACCGGCTGTCCGTCGAGCTGCGCATCAGGCAGGCGGATGACCCGTGTCGGGCCCGACCCGGTCATCTGCCACGGCGCAGACAGCGGACCCACCTGCACCTGTTGCGCCGCCGTGCCGACGGCGCCCCACAGTGCGCGCTCGGCGCTGGCGTCGCTGAGCTTGCACTTCGCACGCAAGACGAACATCGACAGTCGCTTGAGCGTGGCCGCCAGCAGGTCTGCACTGCAGGCCAGCAGCAGCTCATCGTCGGCCACCGGCCAGACCACGAAGCTGGCCAGCAAGCGTCCCTTGGCCGAGCAATAACCGGCCAGCCGCGCCTGATCGAGGCCCAGCTGCATCACGTCCTGCGTGAGCTGGCCGTTCAGAAAGCTGCGCGCGTCGGGACCGCTGGCACGGATCAGGCCCCAGTCCGACAGACGAAGTGCGCCGCTGGGCAGGGCGGTTGACGCGGGGGTCGATGTCATGTGCCGATTATCATCAGCGCCCATGGGCAGGGGGGGCCGGGGATATCGGGCGCTGTGGTGGCTGGCGGCCAGCCTGCTGGTTGCTGCCGCAAGTGTTGCAACTGCCGTGGGGTGGTGGCTGGGCCATCCGCTGAGCTTGGCCAGGCCGAGCATCGAACTGTCGATCGAAGCCGGTACCATGCCGCGCGAAATCGCGCAGGGTTGGGTCGACGCCGGTGTGCAGACCGAGGCCGCGTGGCTGTATGCCTGGTTCCGCGCCTCCGGCCTGGCGCGCCGCATCCGCGCCGGCAGCTACGAGATCCACACGGGCATCACGCCACGCAGCCTGCTCGACACCTTGGTGCAGGGCCGCGAGACGCTGCACACCGTGCGCCTGCTCGAAGGCTGGACCCTGCGCCAGGTGCGTGCGGCGCTGGCCGCCGCGCCGCACCTCAAGGCCATCATCACGGGTTGGGATGACCCTCGACTGATGCAGGAGCTCGGCGCCCCCGATGAGGCGGCTGAAGGGCGCTTCTTTCCGGACACCTACGCCTACGGCCGCGGGGTGAGCGACCTGACCGTGCTGCGTCGAGCACGAGGTGCCATGCAGCAGCGCCTGGCGAGCGTCTGGGCCGAACGGGCGGCCGACACGCCGCTGAAATCACCCGACGAGGCCCTGATCCTGGCCTCGATCGTCGAGAAGGAGACCGGTACTGCCGCCGACCGGCCCCTGATCGCCGCTGTATTCATCAACCGACTGCGCATCGGCATGCCCTTGCAGACCGACCCGACGGTGATCTACGGCCTGGGCGAGCGCTTTGACGGCAACCTGCGCAAAAGCGACCTGCAGACCGACACGCCGTTCAACACCTACACCCGCAACGGCCTGCCGCCGACGCCGATCGCGCTGCCCGGCCTGGCCTCGTTGCGCGCTGCCGTGCGGCCGCAACCGAGCAAGGCGCTGTATTTCGTGGCACGCGGCGACGGCAGCAGTGTCTTCAGTGAAACGCTGGCCGAGCACAATCGCGCGGTGAACCGCTATCAACGAGGCCAACCACCGTGACCCGGCCAGGCACGCCGACAGCACAGGGTCGCTTCGTCACCTTCGAAGGTATCGACGGCGCGGGCAAGAGCTCGCACATCGAACAGACCGTGGCCTGGTTGCGCGAGCGCGGTCACACGGTGGTGGTGACCCGCGAACCCGGGGGCACGCCACTGGCTGAAACCCTGCGCGGCTTGGTGCTGCACTCGGGCATGGACCCGCTGACTGAGGCCCTGCTGGTGTTTGCTGCTCGCCGGGACCACTTGCTGGCCTGCATCGAGCCCGCGTTGGCTGCTGGCCATACCGTCATCTGTGACCGGTTCACGGACGCCAGCTTCGCCTACCAGGGCGCCGGGCGCGGCTTCGATCGACCGGTGTTGATCCAGCTCGAACAATGGGTTCAGCAAGGGCGCCAGCCCGACCTGACCTTGTGGTTCGACCTGCCCGCCGGGGTGGCCGCCCAAAGGCGGGCCGCGGTGCGGTCACCCGATCGTTTCGAGAGCCAGGACCTGGCCTTCTTCGAGCGCGTGCGGGCGGGGTACGACGAGCGTTGCCGACAAGCGCCGGTTCGCTTTCGGCGCATCGATGCGATGGGCCAGCATGCTGCGGTCTGGGCGCAGGTGGCGTCTGCGCTGGCGACGACGCATTGGTGGTGAGCATGGACCCAGCGCCCTCGATGCCGTGGCTTGGGTCCGTGGTTGATCAGGCCCTGGCGATGCAGCGCGCTCCTGCCTTGTTGCTGCACGCCGCGGCGGGCGACGGACTGTTCGCTGGTGCCCGGTCCATCGCCCAGGCCTGGCTTTGCGATGCCGTGGCCACTGGTTCGCGGCTAGGCTGCGGTCAATGCGGCGCCTGCCGGCAGTTCACGCACAATCTGCACCCGGACCTGCACGCACTGGTTCCCGAAAGCCTGCGCCAGCAGCTTGGCCTGCAGGCAGGGGCAGGCGAGGCCGGCGATGGCCAGGACGACGATGCGGCCGACAGCAATGGCAGGGCAAGGCGCAAGCCAAGTCGACAGATCCGGGTCAACGACATTCGAGCCGCAATCGACTGGGTCGTCACCAGCTCATCACGCGGCCGCGCCAAGGTCGTTCTGATCCACCCGGCCGAGACAATGAACGTGCAGTCGGCCAACGCCTTGCTGAAGACCCTGGAGGAGCCGCCGCGCGGCGTGCGGCTGCTGCTGACTGCGTCGCAGCCTGAGCAGTTGTTGCCCACCGTGCGCAGCCGCTGCCAGGTGTTGAGGCTGCGCCCACCTTCGGCCGCCGAGGCCCGCGCATGGCTGCAGGGCCAGGGCCTGACCCAACCGGAGGTGTTGCTGGCCGCATGCTCGAACCGTCCACTCGACGCCTTGGCGATGGCTGCCGACGGTGTCGACGCCACGCGCTGGGCCGCACTGCCGGTTGCAGCGCTGGCCCGGCAGGCGCATGCATTCACCGGCTGGAGCCTGGCTCGCCTGCTCGATGCGTTGCAGAAGCTGTGCCACGACGGACTGGCGCTGACAATGGGCGCAGCGCCACGATTCTTTCCGCTGCAAAGCCTGCCCAAACCAGTATCGACCGCGGCCCTGGCCACGTGGAGCAAGGACCTGGCTGCGCTCGCCCGCCGCATCGATCACCCGTGGAACGAGGGTCTGCTGGTCGACGCACTGTTGCTGCAGGCGCAAGCTGCATGGGCCGGTTTGGCCAAGCCCTCCGATACACTCGCCGCATGAGTGACAAGCCCGCGATCCGACCGGCTGCAACGCCTGCGCTGGGCGCAGGCGTCGCGCCGTTGGGCTCGGCTGCACGGCCCAGCGTGATGCAGTTGGTGTTCCGCGAAAAGGGCGCGTTGTACGCGGCGTACATGCCGGTGCTGACCGACGGTGGCCTGTTCGTGCCGACCACCCGCGACTACAAGCTCGGCGACGACATCTACCTGCTGCTGTCGCTGCCGGACGACCCGCAACGCTACCCGGTGGCGGGAAAGGTCGCCTGGATCACGCCGGCTAACGCGTCGGGTGGCCGTACGCAAGGGGTGGGCGTGCGCTTTCCAGCCGACGAGAAGACTCGTGCGCTCAAGTTGCGAATCGAAGAGATCCTGGGCACCGCGATCTCGTCGTCCAAGCCCACGCAAACGATCTGAGCGCAGCAGGCTCGGTGCCGCGACCGTGTTCGTCGATTCACACTGCCACCTGAGCTTTCCGGAACTGCGCTCGAGGATCGACGAGATCCGTCGCGACATGGCCGTTTCGCGGGTCGACCGGGCGCTGTGCATCTGCACGACGATCGAAGAGTTCGAGCAAGTCCACGGCCTGGCACTGCAACATGACAACCTGTGGTGCACGGTCGGGGTGCACCCCGATTCGGAAGCGGTGTTCGAGCCTGGAGTCGATGACCTGGTGGAGCGCGGCGCCCTGCCGCGCGTGGTGGGTATTGGTGAAACCGGACTCGACTACTACCGGCTCAACGGTCGCAGCGTGGCCGACATGGCCTGGCAGCGGGAGCGCTTTCGCATACACATTCGTGCCGCCGAGCGCGCTGGCCTGCCGCTGGTGGTACACACCCGCAGTGCGGCAGACGACACGCTGAGCGTGTTGCGAGACGAAGGGCAGGGCCGCGTCACCGGCGTGTTTCATTGCTTCACCGAGACCCGGGCGGTGGCGCGCGCGGCGCTGGACCTCGGCTTCATGATCTCGTTCTCGGGCATCCTGACTTTTCGCAGCGCCGACGAACTGCGCGAGGTGGCGCGCATGGTGCCGATCGACCACTGCCTGATCGAGACCGACAGCCCGTATCTGGCACCGATGCCGCACCGAGGCAAGACCAACAGCCCGGCCTGGGTGCCGTACGTCGCGATTCGGCTGGCCGAGTTGAAGGGGCTGTCCGTGCAAGAGGTGGCCGAGCACACAAGCGCCAACTTCGACCGCCTGTTTCCGCTGGCGCGGTTGGTCGCGCAGATCGAATGACGAACGTCGCACAGCCCAAGGGGGGCAAGTGTGCGGCCCTGGCTTGGCTGCTGGCGTTGCTTTCCGGGCTCGCGACGGCAGGTGCCTACGAGGACTTCTTCAGTGCCGTTGCGGTCGACAATGAGGCTGGCCTGCGCACCTTGCTGGCGCGCGGACTGGATCCAAACACGCTGGATCCCCAGGGCCAGCACGGCCTGTTCCTGGCCCTGCGCGCCGGGTCGAACAAGGTCGTGCGCTTGCTGCTGCAGCACCCACAAACACAGGTCGAGTCGACCAATGCTGTGGGTGAGACGCCGCTGATGATGGCGGCACTGCGTGCCGATATCGACTCGATGAAGATCCTGATCGCGCGCGGGGCCCAGGTCAATCGACCTGGATGGACGCCGCTGCACTACGCAGCCAGCAGCCCGTCCGACGCCCCGGTGCGATTGCTGGTCGAGCAGGGGGCGCAGATCGACGCCCGCGCGCCGAATGGCAACACGCCGCTGATGCTGGCCGCTCGCTACGGCAGCGAAGGCAGCGTGACGCTGTTGCTGCAACGCGGCGCCGATCGCACCCTGCGAAACCTGCGCAACCTCAACGCAGCGGACGTCGCTCGTCTCGACGGCCGCGAGACGTTGGCGCGTCGGCTCGACACCACCAAGCCTTGACCGGCGCCGTCGGCAAGTGCCGTCTTCGTGTCGGAAATCATCCGACACGGTTCTTGGACCGGCGCTGACTGGTCAGGTCCGGGGCTGTCTGTCTACAGTGCGCTCACGTCCAGGCGTGTCCTGGTATCAGGAGTTTCAATATGGCTCAGCAGTCACAGGTGCGCAATCCCTTCATGTTGATGATGCAGCCGGAAGTGGTACTCGCTGCAATCGAGAACTCTGAGCGACTGGGGCAACTCAACCGTCGTCTTTGCCGCCCACTCGATCGGCACGTGGCGCAGGTGCAGCCGGTGCCTGCCGACCTGACTGCGGACTCCGACGACGCGGATGACGATCTC
>JANOJJ010000850.1:0-8137 GCA_031408155.1 Rubrivivax sp. | reverse complement strand
CAGCGTAACCAAACGCGCCGGTGCGGCCAGACGTGCCAGGCGCCCGCCCTTGATCGCCGACAGATGCTTGCGCAGGCAGTTCATCTCGTCGATCGCCGCGCCGCTGGCCAGCAGGGCCCGGTTGACGGCCTGCTTGTCCTGCAGGCTCAGTCCCGGCGCCGGCAGCGACAGCAGGGCCGATCCACCGCCCGAGATGAGCGCGATCACCAGGTCCTGCCGGCCCAGTCCCTGCACCAGGCCGGCGATGCGCGCGGCCGCACGGCGGCCGGCTTCGTCGGGCACCGGGTGTGCGGCCTCGACCACCTCGATGCGGTGCGATCGGTCGCGCCAGGACGGCGGCACATGGCCGTAGCGCGTGACCACCAGCCCCGACAGCGGTGCCGTGGCTGGCCACAAGGCGTCGAGCGCCGCCGCCATCGCGCCGCCGGCCTTGCCGGCACCGACGACCACGGTGCGGCCGAGCGCCGGGTCGGGCGCAGTGGGCAGATGGGCGGCCAGGCCATGGGCCGGCAATGCGCGCTCGACTGCATGCCGGTACAGCGCCAGCAAGAGGCCGCGCGGGTCGTCCGGGCCGGGTCGGTTCAAGCTGCTCCCTTGGGCCTGCGGCCCTGTTGCTCCGAGTGGGAACTTGCCCCTTCGGGCGGCCGTACGGGGCTCACGCCACGGTGGGATGGACGATGCAGTTGCAGCCGGCGTCCTTGGCCGCCTGCAGCGAGACCTCGGCCTCGGACCAGGCGGTGCGCCACTGGTCGATGTCGCTGAACGGCCGCGACAGGCCGATGCTGACGGTGCAGCGCAGGTGGCCTTCGCCGTCGCGCAAGCCGGTCTGCATGGTCGCCACCGCCGCGCGCAGCCGTTCGCCCAGCACCGCAGCCTTGCCGATGTCTGCGCTGACGCAGCCGACGACGAACTCCTCGCCACCGACGCGGGCGACGAAGTCGTCGGCTCGCAGGCCGGATTCGAGCGTCAGGCCGATCATGCGCAGCACGTCGTCGCCGGCGGCTTCGCCGTGCTGTTTGTTGACGCGGGCGAACTGGTCCACATCGACATGCATCAGCGACACCGGCTCGTGGTGGCGGCGCGCAAAGTGGCGGCGCAGCACCTCGTCGAGACCGTTTTCGTTTAGCAGCCGAGTCAGCGGGTCGTGCGTCGCCAGGTCGGTCAACTGGCGCGTGATCTGCACCGTGTGCAGCCACAGCAGCGTGGGCCCGAGCAGCAGCGCGCTGAGCATCGCCACCACCTCGTAGATCGCATCCGACGGGGTCGGGGTCGGGTTTGCACCGGCTGTCAGCGATTGCACGGCCTGCCCCAGGCTGAGCAGGCACAGCACCGCCAGCACGACGGCCAGCAGACTCAGCGGCAGGCGCAGCGACGGATTGTCGCGCCGGGCGTCTTCGCTGGAGTTGTAGGCCAGCCAACCGAAGAGCACGGTCAGTGCGAGGTCGAGCGTCAGCGGACGGGCGGCAGCACCGAGCAGCAGGCGCAGCACGACCGCGAACAGCACGAAGGCCAGCAGCCAGCCGGCCCAGGCGCGCCACGACAGTTCGCGCCGCTGCATGAAGCGCTGCAAGCCGCGCCGCAGCAGCAGCACCGCGGCCACGGCCAGGGCGTCGAACAGCACCCCCATTGGCAGCGACGCGCCTTCATCCAGTTTGGCAGGCACCGAAAAGACCAGCCCGAACAGCGCCAGGCCGAGCGCGAAGGTCGTCATGCCGCTGCGGCCCTGGACCTGCTTGGCGATCACGAGGAACATGCCGCCGGTGCAGGCCAGGGTCAGCGAAAGTACGACCGCCAGGGTGCTGGACTCCATTCATCTCACCTGATGAGCCTCGGGTTGGCCCGCATTATGGTGGCCCGGCGCGACCCACCCTGGCCGGGCGCGCCGGGCCGGCGTCAGGGTGTGAAGGGCGAGAAACGAGCACCATCGGGACTGGCGGGTCGGGGCGCGAAACTGGTGCGCCGGCGCTCGTCGATCCGCTCCTGACCGCGGCGGCCGTCGAGCCGCCCCTCCACCACTTCATAGCCCAGCAGCGCGAACACGCGCTCGCCGATGAAGAGTGGACGCGCGTTGCCGTACCAGTCGACACAACTGGCCTTGCAGCCGTCGTCGAGCGCGGCCGGACGCGACTGCAGCGCGCCCAGGGCCCGGAAGTCGAGACCGCGCTCGCGCAGGAAGAGCACCTGCGCCGCACCGGCCCCGCCGCGGAAGACACCACCACGCAGCGCCGCCGGCTCCAGCACCGGCAGGCCGAGCAGGCCTTCGTCGACCGCCGTCGGCAGGTAGTAAAAGCCGTGCGTGCGTGTTTCGCCCTGCCGCACGCCGGCCTGCACATGGCGGCCGGCCAGCGTGGCTGCATTGCGCCCGAGTCGCAGCGCGCTGAAGTGGAGGTCTGACCCGGCATTGCCGACCAGCACGGCGTTCGCGCCCAGGGCTTCGATGCGCTCGACGGCATGGCCGGGATCGAGCGGCTGCGCCTCGGCGGTCGGGTCGACATAGTGGATCGCCCAAGCCGGCGCCGGCACACTGGCACGCGGCTCGTCGCGGCGGGCGTAAGGCGAGCCGCCACCGAGCAGCAACCAGTCGCCCACAAAGCGGTTCTGCGTCGGTTGGCGCGCCGGCAGGCTGCGGTAGTGTTCTCGCTGCGCGGCGCCGCGGCCGTCGCCCAACGCCGACAGCGGCAGGCGCAGCAAGGCAGTGTCGCCCTGCAGGCGCTGCGTGCCCCACATGCCTTCACCCGCGCCACTGGCCCGCAGCAGCACGTTGAGGTGACCCTGCGCGTCCTCCAGGAACGACAGCTGGTCGATCGGCACCCCCACGGTCTTGATTCCGGTCGGCGCGCTGCCGTCCAGTGGAATGCGGAACACGGCCGACTGCGCCTCGACCCGACCGCCGGCGCGGCCGGCGGTCCACACGTAGACCGACCCCTGCGCGACGTAGAACACGCGCCCGGCCGGGCCCAGCACGGCGGTCGACTCGCAGCGCAAGTCTGGCCGGCCCAGGTCGCAGCGCGTGATGGTGTGCAGCGCCAGCGGCTGCGCGGGGTCGAAATCATCGTCGCTGCGGAAGATGCGCGTGGCCGGCAGGATGCGCTGCCAGCTCGGGTCGGTGGCTGCAGCCGCCTGCCCCGGCCAACGGCGCAGGCCGGGCATCATCTGCAGCGGGTGCTGGCCCTGGGGCTGCAGCAGCGTCGGGCTGTAAAAGACGAGCTGGCGACCGATCAGACGGCTGGCATAGTTGCGCGCCGAGTAGTAGTCGAAGCTGCGCAGGTGCCAGGTCGCGCGGTAGCTCAGGGTGCCACGTCCATCCAGCTCGAACAGCCCGATCTCGGTGCCACCGCGCTGGGTGCTGTAGCCGATGACGACCACCGTCGAGCCCGAGACCAGCATTTCGTCGTACCAGGCGCCGCGCGGGTCGGCGTCAGGCGCGTAGGCGTCGACCATCGACACCGGCTGCAGCTCGTCAGCGCCCACGCGCACGGTGAACAGGCGACCCCGGCGCAGCACGACTAGAAAGTCGCCGGCGCGCTTGACGATGCCGCCTTCATCGACACCGGCGGTCTGCACGTTGGTAATGCCGTCGGCTGCGGCCGGGCCGGCGGCGCTGCTTTCAGCCGCCTTGTTGATGGCACCCACGGCGGCACCCACGGCGGCGGCCGGTGCCGGCAGTGCGGACATCATCGGCGGGGCACCCGGGGCGGCCTGCATCGTCAGCACGTCATGCCGTCGTTCGGCCTGGCGGCGCGCGGCTTCGCTGCGCCAGCGCTCCAGCGCCTGCGTCAGTTCGGCCTCGTCGGCATAGGCACTCAGCGTGCGCGACGGCGCGGTGCCGCCGACGTTGCTGCAGGCCGCCAGCAAGGCCAGCGCAGCGGCCAGCGACCAGGTCCTGGCCAGGGGTCGGATCATCGTCATCAAGTGCTCCCGGGGCTGTGATGGCGGGTTCTACGTGCCACGGCCCAGTCCGGGGTCATGCGGCTCAGGCTTTTCGCATTGCCGCCAGCAGCTCCTGCGAACCCGAGGCCAGGATGCGCGCATCCGAGCTCACGGTGACAAAGCGGAAACCGTTGGCGATGCGTGCCAGCGCAACGTCGGGCCGGCCGTTGTGCACTCCGGCCTGCACGCCATGGGCACGGGCGCGTTCGACGATGTGGGCGATGGCCTGCGCCACCTTGGGCTCGACGTCGTCGAACACCGGCTTGCAGCCCAGCGCCAGCGACAGGTCCGACGGTCCGATGTAGATCGCATCCAGCCCCTCGACGCCGAGGATGGCGTCGAGGTTGTCGAGCGCCTGCGCGGTCTCGATCATCGCGAAGACGACCACGGTCCGGTTGGCTTCGGTGGCGTAGTCGGCGCCGCCGTAGAGCTGGGCGCGCACCGGGCCGAAACTGCGCGCCCCCATCGGGGCATAGTGCGTGAACGCCACCAGGCGCTGCGCTTCCTCGCGCGTGTTGACCATCGGGCAGATAACCCCGTAGGCGCCGGCGTCCAGGCTCTTCATGATGATGCCGGGCTCGAGCCAGGGCACGCGCACGATGGGCACCGTGGGCGTGCTGCTGATGGCCTGCAGCATGGTCACCATCTGGGCGTAGTCGATCACGCCATGCTGCAGATCGATGGTCAGCGTGTCCCAGCCCTGGTGGGCCATCACTTCGGCGCTGAAGCTGCTGGGCACGGCCAGCCAGCCGTTGATCGCAGCCTGATCGTTCTTCCACAGGGTGCGCAGGCGGTTCTCTCGCATGAGGGGTTTTCCCGTGTTCAGGTGGCGGGTGTTCCGGCCACGACCGGACCAGCGGGTCAACAGACCAGTCATCGTACAACTTGCAGCCACAACAGTGACCGCGGCGCGCGACATCCGGGCGCCAGCACAGGGCCGGGACATCACGCTGGCGCCGCTCGCGACCGTTGGCCAGGTGCTTGCGCTTGGCTGCGGAACGTCACCGCGCCGGCGCTGTCGAGCACGAAGCGGCCGATGCACGCAGGTCCTGCAGCAGGTCTGCCATGGCCTCGCGCGGGATCAAGGCGCCGTGGTGCTGGACCACACGCGAGGCGAGTCGATTGCCGAAGGCCGCGGCCTCATGTGCGCCGGCGCCGGCCAGGCGCAACGCCAGGTAGCCGCCGGCAAAGGAGTCTCCGGCAGCGGTCGTATCGACGGCGGCCACCGGCTCGACCGCGACCTCGAAGCGTTCGCCTTCGCGGCTGCGCAGCAGAGTCGAGTCGGCACCCCGCTTGACGACCACTTCAGCGCAGGGCAGCGCCAGGGCCGTGTCGACGTCGGCGCGGCCGTGCAGCGCGGCCTCGTCGTCAAGCGTGACGAAGGCCAGATCGGCCAGCGCGTAGGCCCGCGCGTAGCAGTCGCGCGCCACGCCGGGATCGGGCCACAGCCGCGGCCGGTAGTTGTTGTCGAAGGCCACCGAGGCGCCGCGTTCGCGCAGGCGCTGCAGCACGCCGAACAGGCGGTCGCGCCCGGCCGGCGGCAGGATGGCCAGGCTGATGCCGCTGAAGTACAGCAGGTCGATCTGCCCGAGCGCGTCTTCCAGCGGTGTGCGCTCGGCATCGAACAGGCTGCGCGCCGCCGCACTGTCGCGCCAGTAGCTGAAGCGGCGCTCGCCACGCTCGTCGACCTCGATCAGGTACAGCCCCGGCAAGCGACCGCGCAGCCGCTGCACCCATTGCACGCCGACGCCTTCGGCGACCCAGCGCTCGATCAGGCCGCTGCTGAAGGCGTCGTCGCCGAGCGCGGTGACGTAGCTGGCCCGCACGCCGGTGCAGGCACCACAACGCGCCAGGTAGACCGCGGTGTTCAGCGTGTCGCCGCCGAATGTCTGGCGCATGCTGCCGAAGGCCTGGCCTTGCAGCTCGAGCATGCATTCGCCGACCAGGGCAACCTGGGGCGCGCCCGCGCGGCGACCGGCGGCCGGCAGCCGGACGCCATCGGAAGGGGAACCGGCAGGGGAAACGGAGTCGACGGCCATGCCTGAGGTTTGCACGCTTGACGCGTTCAACGAGCGCACTCAGCATTTCACGTTGCAAGACGACTGACAACTGCACCACGCCTGGTCCTGCCGCGCCCGGCTTTGGTCGTCCGCCGTCCTCGGGTCGTCCCACCGTGACCACACCATCGACGCCGCACGGCCCAAAGCGCCCCGACGGCTACTACGGCCTGAGCAAGGCCTTTGGCGAAGACCTGGCGCAGTTCAGTTTCGACCGTTGGGGCATCGAGACCGTGAGCCTGCGCATCGGCTCGGCCGTCAGTACCCGGCCGCCTGCGCCACGGCCAGCCAGTCGGCCATGGCGCCGAGGTCGATCAAGCTGCTGCCGGGCGTCGCCGACAGGTACCAGACCTTGCCGTCGTTGCTGGCCAGGAAGGCGTTGCTGCCGCTGTACCAGCGGTAGCTGTAGCCTTCGAACGTGCCCGCTACACCCAGCGACGGCGCCAGGTACTGCGGGTAGGCGGCTTCGAGGTAGTTGAGGATGCGGTCGGACTCGGTTTGCTGCACCTGCGGCAAGAACTCGGTGGCCTGGGTCACCAGCACCACGTTGTCGCGCAGGATCGGATTGGTGTTGACCCAGTTGAACAGTGGCAGGTCGCTGTAGGGCGACCTGGCCTTGACGATCGGCAGCGCCGCGATCTTGTCCACCACCGCCATGCCCGGCGTCGTCACGCGCGCAAAAACGGTGAAGCCGCTATTCTGGCGGTCGAGGTTGGCCGAGTTGTCGCCGAGGTTGACGAACCACTCGCTGGTGGCGCTGTTGGCATCGCGATCCACCTTGGCCATCGCCACCGTGCCGCGAAGGTTGGAGCGCGTCGGACTGAACTCGTTCTGGATCGTGCCGCGTGAAGTCACGCCAGAGGGCGACCCTGCGGCGGCTGGCCAGCGAAACCCGCCGCCCTGGATGATGAAGTTGCGCACGCTGCGATGGAACATGACGTCGGTGTAGTCGCCGCCACGCACGTAGGCCAGGAAATTGGCCACCGTGATCGGCGCTTGGGCATCAAGCAGCTTGACGTCGATCGGCCCCTGCGTGGTGTGCAGACGCACCATCGTGTTCTGCGCCAGCGCTGGCGCCATGCAAAGCAGGCTCAGCAGCCCGGCCGCGATGAGTGATCGGAGGGTCGACAGGCTCATGAATCGAGGGGACGAAAGTGGGTGTTGAGGTCCACATTGTGCGTCAGCCCTCTCGGTCAGAGGGTGCTGCCCGTTGGGGCTGCCGCCTATACTTCCTCGTTTCATCCTGCCGCCGCCAAGCCCTGGCGGCCCCCGCGCGCCGCCGATGAACTCCGCCACTCAGAGCTTTCTGGGCCGCTACCGGCTGGTGAAGGTGCTGGGGCAAGGTGCCATGGGCGTCGTCTACGAGGCCGTGGACACGCGCCTGAACCGCACCGTGGCCATCAAGACGGTGTTGCGCAGCCATCTGGCCGACGAGACCACCGCGAACGACTATGCGACGCGATTCGAGCGCGAGGCTCAGGCCGCGGCGCGCTTGTCGCACCCTCATGTGGTCACCGTGTTCGACTTCGGCGAGCACGAGGACATCTCGTACATCGTGATGGAGTTCATTCGCGGACGAGAGCTCAACCAGGCCTTCGAGTCCGGCGAGAAGTTCCCGCTGCCCGAGGCCATCCGCATGATGCGCGAACTGCTGATGGCGCTCGACTACGCGCACCAGCAAGGCATCGTGCATCGCGACATCAAGCCCGCCAACGTCATGCTCGACCCGGCCGGCCGCGTCAAGTTGACCGACTTCGGCGTGGCCCGCGTGGTCAACGCGAACCAGGACCGCACGATGCCCGGCACGCTGGTGGGCACACCGAGCTACATGTCGCCAGAGCAGATCCTGGGCCTGGCCGTGGGCTCGAGGGCCGACATCTTTGCCGCCGGCGTCATCCTGTACCAGTTTCTCACCGGCAAGCGTCCGTTTACCGGTGGCGGGCCCTTCGGTGTGCAGCGCAAGATCGTGCAGGACGACCCCGAGCCACCGTCCAGGGTCAACCCGGCGGTGCCGCAAGGCTTCGATCTCATCATTGCGCGCGCACTGGCCAAACAGCCGGAGAACCGCTACGAAAACGCCGCCGCCTTTGCTGCCGACCTCGAGCGCATTGGTACTACCCTGCCGCGCGAAGTGCCGCTGATCGACCTTG
>JANOJJ010000842.1:0-4936 GCA_031408155.1 Rubrivivax sp. | reverse complement strand
GCCGAACATGAAGGCCGAGGAATGGATCAAGGCCGGGTTCCCGGGCGCCAAGGGCTGTCCCTGAGTTGTGCTTCAAGCCGCCCTCACCATCCTCATCGACGGCCTGACCTACGCGTCATGGCTGTTCATCGTCGCCGTCGGGCTGACGCTGGTGTTCGGCGTTCTGAAGATCCTGAACATCGCGCACGGCAGCTTCTACGCCTTGGGCGCCTACACGGCGGCCAGCTTCGTGGGCTGGGCGGCGGGCCTGCAGCTCGGACCCGCGTTCTCGCTGCTGGCCATGCTGCTGGCCGCGCTGGCGGTGGCTGCGCTGGTGGCGCCGTTGACCGAGCGTGGTCTGCTGCGCTTCTTCTATGGCCGCGACGAGGTGTTGCTGGTGCTGGTGACCTATGCGCTGTTCCTGATCATGGAAGACCTGACCAAGCTGGTCTGGGGCACCAATCCGTACTACGTGAGCGAGCCCTACGCGCTGTTTGGCAACCTCAGCCTGGGCGTGCAGACCTGGGTCGGCTACGACTTCGCGCTGGTGGCGCTGGCCGTGGTCGTGGGCCTGACCGTGTGGTGGGGACTGAACCGCACGCGCCAGGGCAAGATCGTGCTGGCGGTGATCCACAGCGCCGAAGTGGCCGCCAGCATGGGCGTCAACGTGTCGCGCGTGTACATGCTGGCGTTTTCGGCCGGTATCTTCCTGGCCGCCCTGGGCGGGGCCTTCACGGCGCCGATGATCTCGGTCCAGCCGGGGGTGTCGGTGGGCGTGATCATCCTGTCCTTCGCGGTCGTCATCATCGGCGGCCTGGGCAGCATCCAGGGCGCGGCGGTGGGCGCGCTGATCGTCGCCCTGGCGCGCTCTTTTGCGGTCCACGTGGTGCCGGTGGCCGAACTGTTCTCGATCTACATCGTGATGGCCGTGGTGCTGATGTTCAGGCCCGAAGGCCTGTTCCAGCGCACGCAGGCGCGGAAGATCTGAAGCGATGCATCGCGTGTTGTCCGCACTGGCGGTGTTCCTGCTGCTGGCCATCGGTGGCTGGTTCGGCCCCAAGTGGCTGACCTTCCTGGTCACCATGGCCGCCGGCAACGGGCTGGTGTCGCTGGGCATCGTGTGCCTGATGCGTGGTGGTGTGGTGCCCTTCGGCCAGGGCATGGTGTTCGCTGCCGGCGGCTACACCGCAGCGCTGGTCTACAACAAGCTCGGCTTCACCGACGCGCTGGGCCTGGCGCTGGCCGGCGGCGTGGTGGCGGTGCTGATCGCCGCGCCCTTTGCGCCGCTGCTGTCGCGCTACCGCGGCATCTTCTTCGCGATGCTGACGCTGGCGCTGTCGATGGTGACCTACGGACTGCTGATGAAGCTCGACCTGCTCGGCGGCTCGGACGGCTTCAACCTGGGCCGCCCCACGCTGCTCGGGTACAAGCTTCCCGATGCGCATGTCGGCTGGATCCTGTACACGCTGACGATCGGCGTGGCCACGTTGGCGTCGCTGCTGGCGCGGGTGTATTTCGACAGCACGCGCGGGCTCGTCTCGCTGGCTGCGCGCGACAACGAACTGCGGGTCGAATACCTGGGTGGTTCGGTGCGCCAGGCGATGGCGATCAACTTCGTCTTCGCCGCCTTCCTCGGCGGGTTGGGCGGCGCACTGGTGGTGATGGCGCTCGGCCACATCGAACCGCATTTCAGCTTCTGGACCACCTCGGGCGAATTCGTCTTCGTCGCCATCCTGGCCGGCTGGCAGGGCGTGGGCGCGGTGTTCGTCGCCAGCACGGTGCTCGAAGTGGTGCGCTCGTTCTCCAGCTCGTACTTTCCCAACACCTGGCAACTCGCACTGGGCGTGTTCCTGCTGCTGGTGATCCGTTTCCTGCCGCGCGGCATCGGATCGCTGTGGACGAAGGCGAGCGGGCGATGAGCCAGGTCCTGCTGAGCGCACGCGGCATCAACAAGACCTTCGGCGCGGTGGTGGCCGCTGCCGACATCGACATCGACATCGCCAGCGGCGAACGGATCAGCCTGATCGGCAGCAACGGTGCCGGCAAGACGACCTTCGTCAACATGATCACCGGCTACCTCAGGCCCGACAGTGGCCACATCGTGCTGGCCGGGCGCGACATCACGGCGCTCGATCCGCGCGCCATCACGCGGCTGGGCGTGGCGCGTTCGTTCCAGATCCCCCAGTTGTACGGCGAGCTGACGGTGCTCGACAACATGCTGGTGGCGATTGCCTGTCACGACCAGGGCCTGAGCTTTTGGCAAAGTGCCCACGGCGCGCAAGCAGTGGCGCGGGCCGATGCCCTGCTCGAGCGTTTTCGCTTGGTCGACCAGCGCGGCCGCCGGGTGGCTGAACTGCCCGGCGGTGTGCGCAAGCTGCTCGACATCGCGCTCGCGCTGACCGGGTCCCCGAAGCTGCTGCTGCTGGACGAACCCACCAGCGGGGTGTCGGCCGACGAGAAGTTTCCGATGATGGAGACCATCATGACGGCCCTCGGCCAGGTGCCGTTGACGGTGCTGTTCGTCGAACACGACATGGACATCGTCGCGCGCTACGCCACCCGTGTGGTGGCCTTCTACAGCGGCCGCGTGATTGCCGACGCGGCACCGCGCGACGCGCTGACCAGCGACGACGTGCGCCGCTACGTCACCGGCGAACTGCTCACCGAGTAGATCCACCATGCTGCACATCGAATCCCTGCACGTCTCGATTCAGTCGGTGCAGGCGCTGCGCGGGCTGACGCTGACCGTGGGCAACGGCCAGATGATCGGCCTGGTCGGCCGCAACGGCGCCGGCAAGACGACGCTGATGCGCAGCGTGATGGGCCATCTGAAGGCACGCCAGGGCCGCATCAGCTTCGACGGCCAGGACCTGCTGGCGCTGCCCGCTCAGGCGCGCGCGGCGCTGGGCATCGGCTACATGCCCGAAGACCGCGGCCTGGTGCCTGAGCTGACGGTGGAAGAAAACATCCTGCTGCCGGTCTGGGTCAGCCGCACGCTGCGCGAAGGCGAACGGCTGGCGCTGGTCTACCGCGTGTTGCCCGAGCTGCAGGAGATGCGCAGCCGCAAGGCGCTGCTGTTGTCGGGCGGGCAGCAAAAGCTGGTGGCACTGGCGCGTGCGCTGGCGGTTGGCACGCGCTTGCTGCTGCTGGACGAGCCGTTCGAAGGGGTGGCGCCGGTGTTGTCCAAGCGCTTGGGCGACGTCGTCGCCGGGTTGAAGGGCAGCCAGGTGTCGGTGTTGATCGCGCAAAGCGACCTCAACCACGCGCGCAGCCTGGTCGACGGTGAAGTCGTCATCGAGCGCGGCGCTGCTGCCGCCCGGGTGCCGGCATGAACCGCTGGGCTGGTTATGCAGTGCCGGCGCAACGCCACGAGGCGCTGTACGGCGATCGTGTGGTGCGATGCTTCACGCCGCGACCGCACAGCCTGCTGGCGCTGTTCGAGCGCTCTCGTGCCGCCGAGCCAACGCTGGACGCCATCGTCTTCGAAGGTCGACGTTGGAGCTACGCGCGCACCGGCGAGAAGGCCGATCAGTTGGCCGGCGCGCTGGCCGCGCAGGGCATCGTGGCCGGCGATCGCGTGCTGATGCTGCTGTCCAACCGGCCCAAGTTCCTGTTCGTGCTGATCGCGCTGCAGAAACTGGGGGCGATCGCGGTACCGGTGGGCGTGCGCGAGCAGCGGCCGGGCGTGGCCTACATCGCCGCGCAATGCAGCGCGCGAGCAATCGTGTTCGACGACGCGCTGGTTGATCGCGTGCCCACCGCCAGCGACGCGCCGGCGCTGCAGTGGCGGCTGGCCGCATCGACGTTGTCGACCTTGCCGGCACGGCCGTTGCCGGCAGCGCCAGCGCTGCGCGAGACCGATGTCGCCGTCGTGCTCTACACCTCAGGCACCACCGGCCAGCCCAAGGGCGCGATGCTGACGCACCTGAGCATCGTGCATTCGGTGCTGCACTACGAGGCCTGCATGCGGTTGCGCCGGGGCGACCGCTCGGCGCTGGCGGTGCCGGCCAGCCACGTCACCGGGCTGATCGCCGTCATCGCTGCGATGTGGCGCGTGGCCGGCACGGTGGTGGTGGTGCCCGAATTCAAGGCCGACAGCTTCGTCGCCCAACTCGCGCACGAGCGCATCACGCACACCCTGATGGTGCCGGCGATGTACCGGTTGTGCCTGATGAGCCCGGCCTTCGCGCATGTCGACCTGGGTGCCTGGCGCGTCGGTGGCTACGGTGGTGCGCCGATGCCGGTGGCCACCATCGACGAGCTGGCCGCGCGGCTGCCGGGGCTGACGCTGCTCAACGCCTACGGCGCCACCGAGACCACGTCACCAGTCACGCTGATGCCCGCCGGCCTGACGCGCATGCATGCCGATTCAGTGGGCGTGGCGCTGCCCGCTGCCGACATCCGCGTGATGGACGATGACGGACGCGAACTGGCGCCCGGCGAGACCGGCGAGCTGTGGATCGGCGGCCCGATGGTCGTGCCCGGCTACTGGGCCGACGCCGAGGCCACGGCAGCGTCGTTCACAGCCGGCTGCTGGCACAGCGGCGACCTGGGCTCGATCGATGCGCAGGGTTTCGTGCGTGTGCTCGACCGCAAGAAGGACATGCTCAACCGCGGTGGCTACAAGATCCACTCGGTCGAGGTCGAGAACGTGCTGATGGCCTGGCCCGGGGTGGTCGAAGCGGCCGTGGTCGGCAAGCCCTGCCCGGTGCTCGGCGAGCGTGTACATGCCATCGTGCACGCGCCGAACGGCGCCGTCGACGAAGGCGCGCTGCGCACGCATTGCGCAGCGCAACTGGCCGACTACAAGGTGCCCGAGTCGATCACCTTCAGCACCGAGCCGCTGCCGCGCAATGCCAATGGCAAGTTGATGAAGCGACTGTTGCGCGACCGGCTCGGCTGAGATCGGACGTGCAAGTCCGGAAGGACTTGCGCGCCTATCGAAGGCCCGGCCGCG
>JANOJJ010000840.1:0-2873 GCA_031408155.1 Rubrivivax sp. | reverse complement strand
CAGATCGTCGCGAAAGCGTCCTTCGCGCACACGCGACAGCAAGTCGGCGTGGGTGGCGGCGATCACGCGCACGTCGATCCGGGTCGCGCGCGTGGCGCCGACGGGCAGCACCTCGCGCTCGGCCAGCACTCGCAGCAGCCGCGCCTGCAGCGGCAGCGGCATGTCGCCGATCTCGTCGAGGAACAGCGTGCCGCCGTCGGCCTCGTGGATCAGCCCGCGCTTGCCCTTGGCCGAGGCACCGCTGAAGCTGCCCGGCAGGTGGCCGAAGAGCTCGCTTTCGATCAGCGCTTCGGGGATCGCTGCGCAATTGACTGCCACGAAGGGCTTGCCACGCCGCTGGCTCGATGCGTGAACGGCCTTGGCGAAGTACTCCTTGCCGTTGCCGGTCTCGCCGCTGACGAGCACGCTGACAGGGGTGTCGACCAGCCGCGCGGCGCGCTGTATGACGCGGTCGAGCAGCGGGTCGCCGCCCGACAGCCGTGCCAGCGGCGCGGGCACCGCGCTGTCAGCCGCCGGCAGCGTGGCCGCAGCGCCCGAGCCCCAGCGCGACGGCGGCGGCACCGCGTGCAGGAAGAGCACGCGTGCGCTGCCGGCCAGCGTCACCGCGCGGCGGTCACCGGGCATGGCGCGCATGAAGCGGCCCAGGTCGTCGAAACGCGCATTGAACAGCCGTTCGAAGGGCAGGCCCAGCACCGTGCTGCCATGGTCGGTCTCGAGCACCAGCTGCGCGGCGCGGTTGTGGCCGACGATGCGCCCGGCCGCGTCCAGCGCCAGCAGTTGGTCGGGGCTGATCTCGATGAACTCGGGGCTGGGGTGCAGCTTGAGCACCCAGTCGTTGCGGTACAGGCGCAGGAAGTTGGCGTTCTCGACCCGCTGCGCGTAGACCTTGACCAGCTGCAGCGCCAGATGCTGGCTGCTCTTGTCCTGCGGTGAGGTCAGGGCACTGATGTCGAGGATCGCATTGAGCCGCCCCAGCGGGTCATACACCGGCGCGGCGGTGCAGGTCAGCGGGATGTGGGTGGCGTCGAAATGGTCGCCCTGGTGCACGGTCAGCCCTTGACCGATCGCGATCGCGGTGCCCACGCCGCAGGTGCCGGCGTGCTGTTCGCTCCTGTCGCTGCCCAGGACCAGGCCGGCGCGGCGCAGCGTGCTGTCGAGCTGCAGGTCGCCGATGAAATCGACGGTCACGCCACGCGCGTCGGTCAGCAGTACACAGTAGCCCATGCCGGCCACCTGCTGGTACAACGCCTCCAGGCCATGGCGCGCGATGTGCAGGAATTCATCGAGCCGGTCCTGGTGCTCGCGCACGCGCGGCAGCGGCAGGATCACGGCTTGCAGCATGCGCGTCGGGTCCAGGCCGTGCTGGTGCACGCAACGCGCCCAGCTGTCCCGGATCAAGCGATCGGGCGCCTCGTTGTCGGCTAGCGGCAGGCCGTTGCCGGCCAGTCGCATCACGGCGTTGATGTGCGCACGCTGCAGCAGTTCCATCGTCGTCTCCTGTCCCTGGCGCGCTGCTCGGGCAGCGTCTGCGGGTGGGAGGCCGAATGTACAGGGTGCGCCTGTGCCCGGGTCAGGTGGCGAGCTTGCGTCCCAGCTGCTGCTCGACCTTGGCCGTCTTGGCCTGCAGTCGCCCGGCCGGACCCCGGCGGTAGTCGACCTTGAGGGTCACGCCGATGCGGCTGCAGTCGGGCTCGAGGGTGCGAAAGCAGGCCGTCACCACCCTCATCACGTCGTCCCATTCGCCCTCGAGGATGGTGCCCATGGGCGTGAGCTGGTAGGCCAGGCCCGACTTGTCGATCAGGTCGAGGATGCGCGCCACGTAGGCGCTGACGCTTTCGCCCTGTCCATGCGGGGCCATCGCGAATTCAAGCAGGACCATCAGTCGTCTCCAGGTGCACGCGTGGCGGAATGACACGCGCGAATTGTTCGGCCAGCGCGCGCAGAGTGCGGGCTTCGATGTCGTCGCTGTCGGGTGCCTCGCGCGCCAGGCAGGTCAGCGCGTCGGCGCGGTAGGGCGCAGCGCAGCCGAGCGCGGTTTCGAAGGCATTCGCACGCGCCGTCAGTTCGGCCGGGTCGGCGTCGATGACGATCACCGCATGGGCCAGCACCAGCGGCCGGCCCGCCACGCGGCGCCAGGCCTGTGCCGTGCCGACCAGCTTGCGGCCGTTCACCGCCAGGTTGTAGCGGCCGTCGCAGAACGAGCCCGGCACGGCTTGCGGCGTGGCCGTGACGCCGAGGCGGGCCAAGGCCATGCGCAGCTCGCTGCACAGCGCAGCGTAAATGGCGCCGGTGCCCGTCGGCTGGGCCGCGGGCGTGGTCCAGAGCAGGCTCAGGTTCCACAGCCCCGGCCCCTGCGGCACCAGGCCGCCGCCCGACGCGCGCAGCTGCACCGTGCCCGCAGGCTGGGCCGCCAAAGCCGCCGGCCAGCCGGGCAACAGGCTGTAGCGGCGCGGCGCCACCAGGCCCACGTCCGCGCACCACAGGTGGGCCTGCGCCCGGCCGCTGGCGGCGCAGCGCGCCAGCCAGTCGGCTTCGCACGCCACGCCGTCGGCCAGCGGCGCGAGGTGCACGCTGACGAAGCCGAAGACCGGCAGGCTCACCCCGGTTCACGCGCCCAGGCGGCGCCGCAGCAGACGGTTGAAGTCGCCGGCGCGCTCCATCATCACCATGTGGCCGGCGCCGGGCAGCACCTCCACCTGCGCCCCGGCCGGCGCGTGGCGGGCATGGGCGGCGGGGATGATGCGGTCGTCGGCGCCCCACACCACCAGCATCGGCAGGCCATGCGCCGGCAACTCGAGGCCCGGACGTTCGGCCTGCCGGCCGCCGGCGAACTGGGCCTGGGCAAGGGCGCCGAGCAACTCGGTCACGCCGTC
>JANOJJ010000831.1:0-6339 GCA_031408155.1 Rubrivivax sp. | reverse complement strand
AGCCGACCATTGCGATCATCAGTCCGAACAGCATGCTGATGTAGCCCTTGACCGCGTTCTCGCCGGTCAGCAGCGTGACCGTCGTCAGGCCGAGCAGCATCAGCGCAAAGGTCTCGGGCGGGCCGAAGGCGAGCGACCATTTCGCCAGCGCCGGCGCCACCAGCATCAGCAACACGACGCCGACCGTGCCGGCAATGAACGAGCCGAAGGCGGCAATCCCCAGCGCCGGCCCGGCCCGGCCCTGCAGCGCCATCTGGTGGCCGTCGAGGCAAGTGACGACCGAGGCCGCCTCGCCCGGCGTGTTGATCAGCACCGAGGTGATGGTGCCGCCGTACATCGAACCCGCATACAGCGCGGCCAGCATGATGATGCCCGAGGTAGGGTCCATGCCAAAGGTCAGCGGCAACAGCAGCGCCACGCCCGAAGCGGGCCCGACGCCGGGCAGCGCGCCGATGAGCATGCCCACCACCACACCGGCCACCGCCATCAGCAGGTTGAACGGCGTCAGCGCAATCGAGAATCCGAGCGAGAGGTTGACCAGAAAGTCCATCGCTGCGCTGTTCAGAAACCGAGCACGCCGAGCGGGAACGGCACCCGCAGCCAGAAGGTGAAGACCAGGTAGTTGATCGCAGCGATCGCCAGCGCCACGGTCAGTGTCAGCGGCCAAGGGTGGCGGTCGAGCCGGCGCATCAGGAAAATGATGAACAGCGCGGTGGCGAGTGCCATGCCGAGCACCGACAGCAAGGCCACGAACGCGACCGTGGCCGCCAGCACCAGCGCGAGCCGCCGCAGGCCGATGCCCCGCGGCAGCCAGGCCGGGCCGGGGTCGCGCGAGCGCAGTGCGCCGACCAGCAGCAGCGCTGCCAACAGCGCCATCGCCAGGCCCAGCCAGAACGGCAGGAAGGCCGGCCCCGGGCCGTTCGGCCCCCAGTAAGTGTGGTTCTCGAGCGCTGCGAAGCTGAAGGCCAGGGCCAGGGCGAGCAAGGCCGCTCCGGTGATCCGGTCAGCGCTGCGCATGTCGAATCGGCGGAGCGACGATTACTTCTTCAGGCCACCCAGCGCGCTGAGCGCGCTTTCGTAGTCCGCGGTGATGCCGTCGAGGTACTTGTTGGCTTCGTCGCCCGCCCAGTTGGTCGGTGTCAGCAGGTTGCGCTTGACGTAGTCCTCCTGCCACTTCTTGGTCGCGGTCACCTTCTTCAGCGTGTCCTGCCACCAGGCCACGGCCTCGGGCGCCATGCCGGCCGGGCCGACCACGCCGCGCATCTGCTCCCAGTAGAAGGTGTGCCCCTTCTCGGCGAAAGTCGGCACGTCGGGCGCATCGGGCATGCGCTTGCGCGCAGCCACCGCCAGGTTCTTCGCCTTGCCAGCCTCGACCTGGGCCGAGATCTCGTTCGGATTCATCACGCCGGCGTCGATGTGGCCACCCATCAGCGCGGCGGTCACCTCGCCGCCCGAATTGAAGGGCACGTACTTGACCTTGATCTTGGCCGCCTGCTCGAGCAAATGGGTGAAGATGTGGTCTTCGTTGTGGGTACCGGTACCGCCCACCGTCAACGCACCGGGCTTGGCGCGCGCCGCGGCCACGAAGTCCTCGATCGTCTTGTAGGGCGACTCGGTCCGCACCGACAGCATCAGCTCGTCGATGGCGACGATCATCAGCACGGTGATGGCGTCGCGATGGTTACCGCTCAGCCGCCCCTGCAGCTTGCCCGATACGATCATCGGAGTCGCGCCGGCGATCACATGCGAGTCACCCTTCTTCGAGATCAGGTAGGCGTAGCCGATGGCGCCGCTGCCGCCGGCGCGGTTGCTGACATTCATCGACACCGGCGACCATTTGTTCTCGTCCATGATGCCGGTGATCATGCGCATCAGGTTGTCGGTGCCGCCACCGGGCGCGAAAGGCACGACGACCTCGACGTTCCGGGTCGGGTACTTCGTTTGGCTGAAACCAGCGCCAGGCGCAGCCAGCAGCAGTGCAGCAGTCGTCGCCGAAGCCACAAGCAAACGCAGTGAGTACATTGAAGTCACCCTTCGTGGAGTCGGTCCGCGCGGACCCATCGGCGCGCGCGAGACCGCCGCCGCAACCCAATTTAGCAGTCTGATCAGGCCTTGCGCGTTGGTGTTGGCCCTAGCCTGCCGGCGCCGATCCACGCGGGTTTCCACGCTCTGGCGCGACCCGGGTCGACGCGGTCGGATGTCGGTCCCGATGACAACCGGACCTGCCGGCCATTGCCCACCGAAGCGTGCATCGCATGCGCCCGACGACCTGCGGTTGAACCCGAGACGCCGCGCCGCCAGCCGGTGCTAGGATGATCTGGATACCTCCTGATGGGCCGCCCGGTGGACAACACGCACTCTGTCGATGACCACGTGATCGTGACGCGCGACGGCCCGATCGTCACGCTGACCTTCAACCGTCCCGAGGCGCGCAATGCGATGACCTGGGGCATGTACGAGCGGCTCAACCAGACCTGCGAAGAGGTCGATGCCGACGACACGATCCGCGTGCTGGTGCTCAAGGGTGCGGGCGGCAAGGCCTTCGTCGCCGGCACCGACATCAGCCAGTTCACGGCATTCGACGGCGCCGCGGACGGGCTGCGCTACGAACGCGACGGTGACCAGCGCAGCGGCCGCATCGCACGCGTCAAGAAGCCCGTCATCGCGATCATCCAGGGCTATGCGGTAGGCGGCGGTTTCGGCATCGCCGCCGGCGCCGACGTGCGCATCGCGACGCCGGACGCCAGCTTCGGCGCACCGATCGCACGCACGCTGGGCAACTGCCTGTCGATGAAGGCCTATGCGCGCTACCTCGATCTGCTCGGCCCGTCGCGGCTGAAGGAAATGATCCTCACCGCGCGCCTGCTCTCGGCCCAGGACGCGCTGGCGGCGGGCTTCGTGCACGAGATCGTCGCCGCCGAGGCGATCGAAGCCCGAGGCTTGGAACTGGCGCGGACCATCGCCTCGCACGCACCGATCACGCTGTGGGTCACCAAGGAAGCCATCCGGCGGATCCAGGAATCGCGCCCCGTGCCCGACGGCGACGACCTGATCGCGGCCACCTACGGCAGTGCCGACTTCCGCGAAGGCGTGCGCGCCTTCATCGACAAGCGAGCGCCCCGCTGGACGGGCCGCTAGCGCCGCTGTCGCGATAGGCCGAGCGGCTTGCGCGAGCTAGCGCGGCAGCGCCCGACCCGCAGCCGCATCCCGACCCTCACAGGCAGCCTGACAACATGCTCGCGTCGACCGCACTCTCGCACCTCACGGTCATCGATCTCACCCGTGTACGCGCCGGCCCGACGGCGGTGCGCCAGCTCGCCGACTGGGGCGCGCAGGTGATCAAGGTCGAGATGCCGCCCGGCCTGGACGAAGGCGAAGGCATCGGCGGCCCGCGCGAGGACAGCGACTTCCAGAACGTGCATCGCAACAAGCGCGGCATGACGCTGAACCTGAAGACGCCCGAAGGCGTGGGGATCCTGAAGAAGCTGGTGGCGCTTGCCGACGTGCTGGTCGAAAACTACCGCCCGGACGTGAAGGAGCGGCTGGGCATCGACTACGCCACGATGGCAGCGATCAATCCGCGCCTGGTCTACGGCAGCATCTCGGGCTACGGCGAAGACGGCCCGTACCGGCTGCGCCCCGGCTTCGACCAGATCGCCCAGGGCATGGGCGGCCTGATGTCGATCACCGGGCTGCCCGGCCAGGGCCCGGTGCGGGTGGGGATCCCGATCGCCGACCTCTGCGCCGGCATCTTCTGCGCCTACGGCATCGCGGTGGCGCTGATCGAGCGCGAGAAGTCCGGCCAGGGGCAGTGGGTGCAATCGTCGTTGCTGCAGGCGCAGCTGTTCATGCTGGACTTCCAGGCCGCCCGCTGGCTGATGAAGGGCGAAGTGCCCGAGCAGGCCGGCAACAACCACCCGACCTCGATCCCCACCGGGGTCTACCGCACGCGCGACGGCTATCTGAATCTCGCCGTTTCAGGCCATAAGATCTGGGTCCGGATGTGCCAGGCGCTGGGCACGCCCGAACTGCCCGAAGAGCCTGACTTCAAGACCTCGGCGCTACGCTCGCGCAACCGCGACCAACTGCACACGCTGCTCGAGACCCGCCTGCTCGAACGCGACACTGCGGACTGGATCGCCGTGTTGAACGACGCCGGCGTGCCCTGCGGGCCGATCTACACCATAGACCAGGCATTCGCTGACCCGCAGGCGCGCCAGCTCGGCATCGTGCAACAGGTCGGCGAGGTGCCCTACCTCGGCCAGCCCGTCAAGCTCAGCCGCACGCCCAGCCATGTCGCCAGCCACCCGCCGGCGCTGGGCGAACACACGGTCGACGTGCTGCGCGAACTGGGCTATGGCGCGGCCGAGATCGACCAGTTGATCAAAGCGGGCATCGTCTGAGGAGCAGCGAATGAGCAGCGACAAGGTGATCTCGAAACGTCAGGACGGCATCGGCTGGTTGATCCTGAACAACCCCGAACGACACAACGCGATTTCGCTCGAGATGTGGGAGTCGGCGCTCGAGATCATGGCCGACTTCTGCGCCGACCCGTCGGTGCGTGTGATGGTGCTGACCGGCGCCGGAGGCAAGGCCTTCGCGTCGGGCGCCGACATCTCCAAGTTCCAGCACGAACGCCAGCAGGCCGATGCGCTGGCGCTCTACCAGGCGACGACGCAGCGGGCCTACGCGGCCGTACAGGCGATGCCGATCCCGACCGTCGCCATGGTGCGCGGTTACTGCATCGGCGGCGGCACCGCGCTGGCGGTGTGCTGCGATATGCGCATCTGCAACGACAAGGCCAGGTTCGGTGTGCCGGCCGCCAAGCTCGGCCTGGGCTACGGCCTGGGCCGCGCGCAGCCGCTGGTCGAATTGATCGGCCCGGCGTTCGCCAAGGAGATGTTCTTCACCGGCCGGCAGTTCGACGCCACCGAAGCCGAGCGCATGGGGCTGGTCAACCGCGTGGTGGCCGACGACCAACTCGAGGCTACGGTCGAGGAACTGGCACGCACCATCGCCAACAACGCGCCGCTGACGGTGCGCTGCTCCAAGCTGGTGGTCGGCGAGGTGCTGAAGGACGCGCAGGACCGCGACGTCGAAGCGACCGAACGCGCCGTGGCCGCCTGCTTCGCCAGCAACGACTACCGGGAAGGCCAGGCGGCGTTCATGGAAAAGCGCAAGCCGCAGTTCACAGGCACCTGAGCAGCGCCTTGCTGCGCCTCAGTCGTCGAGCCCGAGCTCCTGGATCTTGCGCGTGATGGTGTTGCGCCCAATGCCCAGGCGTTGCGCGGCCTCGATGCGGCGACCGCGGGTGATCTCGAGCGCGGTGTGGATCAGCTGCCCCTCGAACTGCCTGGTCAGCGCCTCCCAGACCTCGGGCGCGCCGCCTTCGAGCCGGCGCCGGGCCTCACGCTCGAGCTCTGCGAGCCATGACGTGGTGCCTGTCCCCACGGGCATCAGCAGCGGCGCGGTGCCCACCGACAGGGCCGCGTCGGGTTCGAGGTCGTTGGCAGCAACAGCGGCCGCTACCGCGTCGGCGCCGAGCCCGCTCGCGGGCAGCGGCGCATCGGTTGACGCAGCGCCGGACTGCAACAGCTCAGGCGGCAGGTCCTTGGCCTCGACCACCTGGGCCGGCGCCATCACCGTCAGCCAGTGGCAGATGTTCTCGAGCTGGCGCACGTTGCCAGGAAAGTCGAAGGCCTGCAGCCTGAGCAGCGCAGCATCGGTGATGCGCTTGGCGTCCACGCCGAGCTCGCGTGCACTCTTGCCGAGGAACAAGCGCGTCAGCATCGGGATGTCCTCGCCGCGCTCGCGCAAGGCCGGCAAGCGCAGCCGGATGACGTTGAGGCGGTGGTACAGGTCCTCGCGGAAGGCGCCCTGGCGCACGCGCTCTTCCAGGTTCTGGTGCGTCGCGGCAATCACGCGAACATTGGCCTTCAGCGGCTGGTGGCCGCCGACGCGGTAGAAATGCCCGTCCGACAGCACGCGCAGCAGCCGTGTCTGCAGGTCGAACGGCATGTCGCCGATCTCGTCGAGGAACAGCGTGCCGCCATCGGCCTGCTCGAAGCGGCCGCGGCGCATGGTCTGGGCTCCGGTGAACGCGCCGCGCTCATGGCCGAACAGCTCGCTCTCGAGCAAGTCCTTCGGAATGGCCGCGGTGTTGATCGCGACGAACGGCCCCTTGTTGCCGAGGTCGCCGCGCGGGCTGTGGCGGTGCAGCGCCCGCGCCACCAGTTCCTTGCCGCTGCCCGATTCGCCGTTGATCAGCACCGTTGCGTGCGACTGCGCCAAGCGGCCGATGGCGCGAAACACTTCTTGCATCGCCGGCGCCGCGCCGAG
>JANOJJ010000818.1:0-2224 GCA_031408155.1 Rubrivivax sp. | reverse complement strand
CAAGGTCGCTAGCATGATGGCGTCGCCCCAGTCGAAGCTGCCTTCGTAGCCGGTGCCCAGCAGGCCGAGGTTGCCGTCGATGCGCGACACCAGCAGCGGCGTGCCGCTGGTGACGGCTTCGATCACCACATGCGCGCCGCCTTCCAGCCGGCTGGCGTGCACCAGCACATGCGCCTGCTGGATGCGCCGGCGTGTGGCGGCGTGTGGCAGCGCGCCCAGCCAGCGGTAGTGCGGGCAGGCGGCCATGCAGGCGCGCGCGGCTTGGCCCAGTGCGGGGTCGAGCGCGCCGCCGATGTGGTCGAGCCGGATGTCCGCGCGGTGGGTCAGCGCTCGCGCGGCGGCGAACCAGGTCTCGGGTGACTTTTCAACACGCAGGTGGCCGACCATCAAGGCGCGCAGGTGGCGCGCGGTCTTGGCCAGCGTCTGCCGCAGCGGGCTCGACTGGATGCACAGGTCGACCTTGCCGCGGTACGCCAGCGGCACCGCGTTGCGACCCAGCGGCTGCAGGACTACCAGACGGTCGGCCAGGTCCAGCGACGCCTGGGCCGCCGCATCGTGGGCGATGTCGGCGTACAGGTCGGTGCCCGTCAGCACCACCACCAGCGGGCGCTGCGGATGGGCCTGGCGCCAGGCCGCGATCGACGGCGCCGAGCGACGGGCATGCAGCGCGATCATCAGGTCGGCGTCGCCGCCGTCCCAGGCCGCCGCCAACCGCACCCCATAATGACTGCGCAGCATGCCTGCCCAGCGCCGCGCCGTCTGCCAGTTGCCGTTGTTGGCCTGGGCCAGTGCCGGTGTGACGATGACGACTTGGTGCACCTGGTGACTCTAACGCCTTCGATGTCGAACGATTCCGCAGCAGACCAGGCGCGCTGCAGCGACGCCCGCTGGCTGGCCGACCATCTGAGCGCCAGCCGGCGCGACACGTTGGCCACCTCGGCCCTATACGAGCAGGCCCTGGGCCCGACGCTGCCGGTGCCGCGTGAATGCAGCCTCAATCCGCCGCTGTGGGAACTCGGCCACATCGGCTGGTTCCAGGAGTTCTGGCTGGCGCGCAACCCGCAATGGTGGCGCGGTGTGCACGCTGAACCCGATGCGCCTCGGTCGCCGTCGCTGCGTCCGGGGGGCGACGCGCTGTATGACTCGAGCCGGGTGCCGCATGCCGCGCGCTGGAGCCTGCCGCTGCCGGACCTGGGCGCGACGCGGCAGGACCTGGCCGCACAGCTCGACCAGTCGCTCCAGTCCCTGCACGGCCTGCAGTCCGTGGGCGCTGGTGCCGACGACGCGCTGTACTTCTTTCGCCTGGCGTTGTTGCACGAGGATATGCACCACGAAGCCGCGCTCTACATGGCGCGTTCGCTGGGCATCGCAATTGCTGACGAGCGCTGGCAACCGCCGGTCTTGAGCGGCTCGCGCCGACCCTTGCCTTTCGAGGCATCGCACTGGCCGCTGGGCCACCCGGGGCCGGGCTTTGCCTTCGACAACGAGGTGCCGGTGCATGAGCAGCCGGTTGCGGCCTGCAACATCGACAGCCGTGTGCTGACCTGGGCCGAGTACCTGCCCTTTGCCGAAGCCGGCGGCTACCAGGACTTGCAGTGGTGGGCCGGACCGGGCCGCTCGTGGCTGGCCGACAGTGGCCAGGCGGCACCGCGCTATCTGCGCCGCGATGGCGCACTCTGGTGGCAGCAGCAGCCCGGCGGCTGGCAGCGGCTCGAGCCGGCGCGAGCGGCCGAACACTTGACGCTGCACGAGGCCCAAGCCTGGTGCCGTTGGGCCGGGCGCCGGCTGCCAACCGAAGCGCAATGGGAACGCGCCGCCTGTACGGCCGCGCGCGACTTCACCTGGGGCCAGGTCTGGGAATGGACGGCCAGCCCCTTTGAACCGTTCGCTGGTTTCACGGCCCACCCCTACCGCGACTATTCGCAACCCTGGTTCGACGGCCGGCCCGTGCTGCGCGGCGCGTCGTATCTGACCCAGCCGCGGCTGCGCCACGCGCGCTATCGCAACTACTTCAGCGCCGACCGCAACGACATCGCGGCCGGTTTTCGCAGCTGCGCGCTGGCCGCCTGATCGGCGCGTGGGCTCAGAGGCTGAGAGGCAATCGCTCGCGCCCGCGTGAGCCCCAGAAAGGGCCCAATCTAGGCGCAAAGCGCAGCCGGGTTGGACACCCGGCGAGGCTTTGCAACGACGAGTGGGCCCTTTCTGGGGCTCACCCTTCGGGCCG
>JANOJJ010000746.1:0-9821 GCA_031408155.1 Rubrivivax sp. | reverse complement strand
CCTTGCATGCTGGCGCTCATCATGGCCCAGCGCGCATCGCGGTCGGCGCCGTTGCGGGTGGCGCGTTCGATGTGCGCCCAGCCGCGCTGCAAGCCGTCGAGCGCGATGCCGTCGGCCGGCGGGTTGACCGCCGGCGCCATGAAGGTCTCGATGCAATGCGCGATTGCGTCCATGCCGGTGGCCGCCGTCAGCAGCGGCGGCAGGCCGAGCGTCAGCTCGGGGTCGAGCAGCGCCGCCTTGGGCATCAGAAACCAGCTGTGGAAGCCCAGCTTGCGCCCGTCGTCGACGATCACGATCGCGCCGCGCGCCACCTCGCTGCCGGTGCCGGCGGTGGTCGGCACGGCGACAAGCGGCGCCACGCGGTTGCTGATCTTCGGGCTGCCGCCTTCGATGGTGGCGTAGGTCTTGAGCGGCCCGTCGTGGGTGGCCGCGATCGCCACCCCCTTGGCCAGGTCGATGCTCGAGCCGCCGCCCACCGCCACCAGGCCGTCGCAGCGCTGCGTCTGGTAGACGGCGCAGGCCGCGCGCACGGCGGCCTCGGTCGGGTTGGACGGCGTCTGGTCGAACAGCGCGTGCGGCAGGGCACCGAGCGCGGCCAGCGCCCGATCGAGCACGCCGGCGGCGCGCACGCCGGCGTCGGTCACGAGCAGCAGTTTCGTCATGCCGGCGCGCTGGCAATCCTCGGGCAGCAGGCGCACGACGCCAAAATCGATGTCGATCTGGGTCAGGTACAGAATCCGGGCCATGCGTGCCTCGCTGCGGTTGTCGACGGTCCAAAGTATGCGCTGCCGCGACTGATCCCCAAGTCTTCGGTCCGAGCGCAGGCGGCCGCTTTGACCGCAACGAGAAGGAGCCCGGGTGAGACTGCTCGAAGCGCTGGCCAAGTTCAGCGCGATCCTGGCCGGGGTGCTGATGACGGCCATCACCTTGATGACCTGCGTCAGCCTGATCGGCCGCAACACCGTCGGCTGGACCATCGTCGGCGACTTTGAGCTCTCGGGCGCCGCGGCCGGTGCGGCGATCGCGCTCTTCATGCCCTGGTGCCAGCTGCGCCGCAGCAACATCATCGTCGACTTCTTCACCGCCAAGGCGTCAGCGCGCATCAACGCCGGGCTCGATCGCCTGGGCTCGCTGCTGTACGCCGCTGCGGTCGGACTGATGGCCTGGCGCACCACCATCGGCGGCCTCAGCGCCTGGGCCAGCGGGTCGACGTCGATGATGCTCGGCCTGCCCGAGTGGATCGTCTACGTCTTCATGGTGCCGCCGCTGATGCTGTGCACGCTGATCGGCCTGGCGCAGGCGTTGCCGGGCTCGGCCGCCGTGGAGCGCACATGACGCCGTTGCTGCTGACGCTGATGATCTTTGCCATCATGCTGGTGCTGATGGCGGCGAGAACGCCGATTGCAATCGCGATGTTCGCCGCCGGCAGCGTCGGCTACCTGACGCAGGCCGGCTGGGCGCCGCTGGCCAGCTTCCTCAACACGCAGGCTTTCGCGCGCTTTGCCAGCTACGACCTGAGCGTGATCCCGCTCTTCATCCTGATGGGCAACTTTGCCACCCAGGGTGGCCTCTCGCGCGCGTTGTTCGAGTTCGCGGCGGCGCTGATGGCGCGCTTCAAGGGCGGGCTGGCGATGGCCTCGGTGCTGGCCTGCGCCGCATTCGGCGCGATCTGCGGCAGCTCGGTGGCCACCGCGGCCACCATCACCAGCGTGGCGCTGCCCGAGATGCGCCGCCACGGCTACAGCGGCCGCCTGGCCACCGGCACCTTGGCCGCCGGCGGCACGCTGGGCATCCTGATCCCGCCGTCGGTGCCGCTCGTGATCTACGCCATCCTGACCGAGCAGAACATCGCCAAGCTGTTTGCCGCGGCAATGCTGCCGGGCGTGATCGCGATGCTGGGCTACATGGCCGTGATCGCGATCGTCGTGCGCCTGGTGCCGGGGCAGGCGCCCGAGCACGACAAGGCACCGCCGATCACGCTCGCCTTGCTGGCGGGCGTGGGCCCGATCGCGCTGATCTTCGTGATCGTCTTCGGCGGCATCTACGGCGGCAAGTTCACACCCACCGAAGGCGCTGCGGTGGGTGCCGCGGCCACTTTCGTGGCCGCGCTGGCCAAGCGCGAGATCACCTGGGACAAGTTCAAGCGCTGCTTTTACAGCACGGCCGAATCATCGGCGATGATCTTCCTGATCTTCCTCGGCGCCGACTTGATGAACGCGTCGCTGGCGCTGACCCAGGTGCCGGCGCAACTGGCCGGCGTGGTCAGCGGCTGGGGCCTGCCGCCGCTGATGGTGGTGGCGGCGGTCCTGCTGTTCTATGTCGTGCTGGGTGCGGTGATGGACGAACTGAGCATGATCCTGCTGACCATCCCGATTTTCTTTCCGATGATCATGGGGCTGGACTTCGGCATGCCCAAGGAAAGCGTGGCGATCTGGTTCGGCATCATGGTGCTGATGACGGTGGGCTTCGGCATGCTGGCGCCGCCGGTGGGGCTCAACGTGTACGTCGTCAACAGCCTGGCCAAGGACGTGCCGATCGCCGAGAGCTACCGGGGCGTGATGCCCTTCCTCGTCAGCGACGCCGTCCGCACGGTGGTGCTGCTGCTGTTTCCGGGCATCTCGCTGTGGCTGGTGAAGCTCCTCAACTGACCGGCTCGGCCGCTAAGCGCTAAGGGCAAACCCGCTCGGCCAGCGGGTCGGGGCGGCCGTTAAGCTCGCGCACCTCGGTTCCTTTCGACCGCCAGGAGACTCCAGATGAAACGCCGTTCCCTGATCAAGGGCGCAGCTGCTGCCGCGCTCGGGTCGCCGGGCTTGTCGGGCCTGGCCCAGCAGGCCGTCACGCTCAAGTTCCATACCTTCATGTCCCCGCAGTCGAACGTCTGGCTGGGCATGCACAAGCCGTGGATGGACAAGGTCGAGAAGGACTCGGGCGGCGGCATCAAGTTCGAGGCCTACCCGGCGATGCAGCTCGGCGGCACCCCGGTGCAGCTGTACGACCAGGCGCGCGACGGCGTGGTCGACGTGGTCTGGACCTTGCCGGGCAATACCGCCGGGCGATTCCCGCGCATCGAGGTGTTCGAGCTGCCGTTCATGATGAACAACGCCGAGGCCACGTCGAAGGCCTATTGGGACTACGTGCAGACCTACTGCCCCGACGAGTTCAGGGAAACGCAGGTCATCGCGCTGCACGTGCATGGCCCGGGCATGTTCCACTCGGCCACCAAGCAGATCAAGGGCCCGGGCGACCTGCGCGGCATGAAGGTGCGCGGCCCAACTCGCCAGGTGACCAAGATGCTGGGTTCGGTGGGCGCCATTCCGGTGGGCATGCCGCTGCCGCAGATCCCTGACGCATTGAGCAAGGGCACCATCGACGCCTGCGTGATCCCGTGGGAAGTAGTGCCCTCGGTCAAGGTGCACGAGTTGACCAAGTTCCACAGCGAGTTCGACAACAGCGGCACGGCGCTCTACACCACGACCTTCGTGATGACGATGAACAAGGCCCGCTACGAGAGCCTGTCGCCCGAGCTGAAGAAGGTGATCGACGGCAACTCCGGCAGCGCCACCTCGGCCTGGCTGGGCAAGACGCAGCAGGGCAACGACGCCAACGGTCGCAAGGTCACGGCCGACCGCGGCAACACCATCATCCAGATCGGTGCGGCCGAGCGCGAGCAGTTCGTCAAGCTGTCGAGCCACGTCGACGACGAGTGGGTGGCCGACATGGACAAGCGCGGCTACAAGGGCAAGGACCTGCTGGCCGCAGCCAAGGCCTTGATCGCCAGGCACGGCAAGGGTTGACGCATCGCTGCGGGCGGCGCGTCAGCCGGCGGCTGCGGAGTGCGGCACGAGCAGGTGCACGAAGAGGTCAATCTTCATGTAGTCGCGTCCGATACTTGACGCCAGCAGGGTTAGCGTGCGCTGCGTGTAGAACGAAACGTGGCCGTTGCGCGGGGCCACGTACCAGTCGTCGACCCAGCGGCCCTTGACCTCGGAGAAGTCGCAGGTCGACAGCAGGATCACGCCGTGCGGGGCCGTGAAGCGGGCCAGTTCGGCGAACAGCTCCAGCGGCCGCGTCGTGTGCTCGGCCACCTCGACACAGATCACGAAATCGTAGCCACCTGCGCCGGGCCGGCTCTGGTGCGCATGGAAGGGGTCGTAGCCGGTCACGTCGGTGTATCCCGCCTGGCGCAGCAGCTCGACCGTCCGGCCGTTGCCGCAGCCGTAGTCCAGGATGCGCGCGCTACGGGTTGGCAGCAGCGCGGCAACGCGCTGTGCCGTCTTGTGCGGCCGCTTGTCGGCAAAGTTGGGGTCGAACAGGCCGTACTCGTCGTTGTAGACATGCTGCCGGAAATCGTCGTCGCTCCAGTTGTCGAAGCTGTTCGTGAACGCGAAGTCGCAGCCCGAGCATCGGTAGTACGGAATCGGGATGCCGCTGGCGCGGCCGCGGCTGGCGTTGTAGCCATAGCAGTCGCGGTCGAAGTCGGCGTAGCCGGCCAACCGTGCAGGTCCGCCGCAGCACTTGCATTCGAGCCGGCATGCAAAGGCTGCCGGCACCGGCAGCGGTGGTGTCGACAAAGCTGATGGCAACGGGGTCACATCGGATCCTTGGTCAGGTGTGGCGGGAACGAGGTTCGGCGGCAACGACGGGCCGCGAACGCCTGGCCCATCCTAGAGCGGCGGCTGGTCCGGCAAAGGACGAATCAAGGCCGGGAAATGAAGCCAAACCGCAGCCGGCCCCGGGGCAGGCGCCAAACAGCCGGATTTCGACGGCGCACCTCCGGGCTTCAACCACCGCGCCCCTGCCTAGAGTGCAAGGTGGGGGTCGCGGCCGCGCCGGCACGCCCCGCCACCGGAGCTAAACCATGAGCCTGCCGTCCCACAACGCCCTCGCGGCCGAGGCCGCCCCGCAACCGGGCCACGGTGCCAGCGGCGCGCCGGCGGCGATCAGCCACGTCGCCGGCGGCGCTACCGTGGCGCTGACCTACGGCACCTACGACCTCTTTCACATCGGCCATGTGCGCCTGTTCGAACGCATCAAGCAGCGCTTCGATCGACTGATCGTGGCGGTCTCGACTGATGAGTTCAACGCGATCAAGGGCAAGCAGTCGGTGGTGCCTTTTGCCGACCGCTTGGCCATGGTGCAGGCCTGTCGCTGGGTCGACGAGGTGATCGCCGAAAGCGATTGGACGCAGAAGGAGCGCGACATCGCGGTCCATGGCGCCGACGCGGTGGTCATGGGCAGTGACTGGGCAGGGCGCTTCGACCACCTCCAGCCGCTGTGCGACGTGCTGTACCTGCCCCGCACCGAAGGGGTCTCGAGCACCGAACTGAAGGCCGACGTGGTGGCCGCGGTGCGCGCCCGCGCCTGAGGTCCGTCGTCGCCGCGCCCGGGGTGCGGCGGCAGATTCAGCGCGGCCCCGGCCGGACGAACTGTTTGCCATCGGGTCGATGGCGGTGGGCGCGCGGACAGGTTCGGGCTGTCGCTCGCGCCAAGGTTCACGCGCCGTCGGCCGAGCGGCCTTGCCCGGCCAGGGTCAACTCCTGCTCGAGCACTGCCGTCAGCCGCAGGCCGGCGGCACCGTCGTGATGGTCGAACCACTGGGCGCGTAACCGGGTGCGTGCCAGCGCATGTGCGTCGGTCTGGCCCAGGTCGGCGCGCCGCAAGGCCTTGGCCAGCGCGGCAGCGTCGTCGAACAGCGGGCCGGGCAGCACCGACAGCTTGTCGTCGAACAGCCGGCGCGAATGCTGGGTGTAGGCCTCATGGTCGGGCCGGAACAGCAGCACCGGGCGGTCGACATGCAGGTAGTCGAACAGCACCGACGAGTAGTCGGTGATCAGTGCCGACGCCTTGCCCAGCAGCGGATAGAGGTCGGTCCGCGGCGCGACGAAGGCCACGCCGGGCAGGTGCGCGATGAGCTTGGGGATCTGCGGGCTTTCCACCGGATGCAGGTTGACCACCAGCAGGTCGCCACCCTGGGTCGCGGCCTGCGCCAGCTTGTCCAGCCCGGCCTGCAGCACCCACTCGGGGCGGCCGTCGCGGAAGGTCGGCGCGTACAGGATGACGCGCTTGCCGCGCGCGAGCGTGGCCAGTGCGCGGTTGTAGGTCTCGCGGTCGCAACCGGCGAGGTCGGCTGCATCGGGTTCGCGATAGAGCACGTCGTTGCGCGGGTAGCCGATCGGCGCGTAGCGCTCGAAGGCGAACCAGCGCCGCCATTCGTCTTCGCCGCTGAGCGCGGTGCCGACCATGCACGCGAACGATCCGCAGGTGGCCAGAACGCGGGCGAATTGCGGGCCCAGTGCGCGGCCCGGCCACAGGTTGCGCAGGCCGATCTCCTTGATCGACACACCGTGCCAAAGCTGTACCTGCCGTGCACCGGCGAGCAAAGCCGCGGCATAAGGGTTGGGGTTGAGGAAGTGGTCGCTGGTGACCACCACCGCCGCCGCCAGCGCCGTATGCAGGTGCTCGGGTGTCCAGTTGGCGTAGCCCACCGGCAGGCAATTTCCGCCCTGCCCGCTGACCAGGGCTTCCTGCTCGCTGTTGTAGGGCAGGAACCAGACCTCGATCCCGAGCGCTGTTGCCTGCTGCTGCAGTGCCAGCCAGGCGTACTTGACGTTGCAGCCGAAGTAGGTGGTACCCACGAACACGGCCAGGCGTGATTTGGGGTGCATGCGCGAAACCTGGGCCAGATCGCGTGTGCTGCGCTCGAGCGTCAGCTGCTGCTCGAGCTCGCGCACCTTGGTCTTCAGCGCTGCCAGTTCGGCCGCTGCCGCCGGCGGCTCGCCGCCGCGGGCCTGCTGCACCTCGACCATGGCGCCCACCAATTGCTCGATCGCGCTGCTGACCTGGGTCGAAAACGCTTCCAGTTGTTGCAGCCGCTCGGCCAGGCCGGCGCCGGCGAGCGGTTCGATTTCAGGCAGGGTGCTGGTTGCAGTCATGGACATCCTTCGATCGGCTGGCGGTGCGCGACGCACAGCCACATGGCCGTGCCATGCTAGGAGGGCAGGCCGGCCGCCAGCGGGCCGATAAGGCGGCAGAACCCGGGCCAAACCAGGGCCCGACTGGTGACGGGGATGGCAAGGGTGTAGGAACTTGCCTGACACAAGGCATGGAAGAAACGGGACTGAAGCGATGGAAATGGCCTGATGTTCCCCCCCAGTTTGAATCTCTACAGTTCGTTTCAGACCGATACACCAACCCGACGCTAGTGAGGCCCCGAAATGACATCAGAACAAGTTCTTGCCGAGATCCGCGAAGCCAACCTGTCTTACCTGATGCTGGCCCAGACCCTGATTCGCAGCGACCGCGACCAGGCCTTGTTCCGCCTCGGCGTGAGCGAAGAGACGGCCAACCTGATCGGCGCCATGACCCCGGCGCAGATGATGAAGATGGCCACCGGCAACACGCTGCTGTGCCGCTTCCGCATGGACGACGACCTGGTCTGGAACCTGCTCATCAGCCATGGCAAGGGTGCCGCCAACGACGGGGTGTCGCGCTTGCATGCGTCGATCCTGATGGCCGGTCGTCACCAGGAAGCGGCCTGAGTTGGCCGCCCGGCGCCCCGCCCGCTAGAGCCGGATCGGCTCGAGTACGTTCGCACGACCTTCGCAGAGCAACAAGATTCCAGGACCAGACCATGCGCAACAAGAGCATCCTCACCGAAGCCCGCCAGATCGAGCGTGCCGTGACCCTGATCAACCTCGGCGCCCGGCTGCAGGTGCTGGAGAGCGAGACCGACATCAGCTACGAGCGCCTGCTTCGGCTGTACAAGGAAGTGGCAGGTCGCAGCCCGAGCAAGGGCCAATTGCCCTTCTCGACCGACTGGTTCATGACCTGGCAGCCCAACATTCACGCCAGCCTGTTTCTCAACATCCATGAATATCTGAACAAGGTGGCCGAACTCGACGAGATCGACACCGTGATCAAGGCCTACCAGCTCTACATGGAGCAGATCACCGCCCAGGGCCTGGAGCCGCTGCTCAGCGTGACGCGGGCCTGGCGGCTGGTCAAGTTCGTCGACAACGGCATGCTGACCCTGACGCCGTGCAGCAAGTGCCACGGCCACTTCGTGACCCACCCGCACGAGATCGCGCGCCACTACGTGTGCGGCCTGTGCGATCCGCCGGCGCGCGCCGGCAAGGGCAAGGCCGCCGGCTCGCTGCAGTTGCGCAGTGAACCGAGAGTCCCTGCCAAGGGTGCTGCCGTTCGTCCCTCGGATACGGTGGCGGTGTGACCGATTGCCGCGCGACCGGCTCAACAGAGCTCACCAAGCGCCGATACTGAAGTGGTAGGGCGTGTTCTGATTGCTTGTCTCCTCCTGGCACAGTTCGCTGTGCTTTAGGGCGGATCCATCCGGATCCGCCCTTTTTTCTGCTGCGCCCGGCAGGGACGCACTCTTGGAGCTGAGCTCGACGACGTTTGCCTTGGCCGCATGCGCCCGGGTGACGTGTTGGTCGGAGGCCTGCGCGTGGGCCGAGGTCGGTCGTTCGAACCACGGAGCTCGGCCACTACAATCAAACTTCACGCAAACGTCAATCAAGCTGGAGTCGCGCCCCATGAAGGTACTGGTCCCCGTCAAACGTGTCGTCGACTACAACGTGAAGATTCGCGTCAAGTCCGACGGCACCGGGGTCGATCTCGCCAACGTCAAGATGAGCATGAACCCGTTCGACGAGATCGCGATCGAAGAGGCCGTGAGGCTGAGGGAAAAAGGCGTGGCGACCGAAGTGATCGCCGTGTCCTGCGGCGTCACGCAGTGCCAGGAGACACTGCGCACGGCGATGGCCATCGGCGCCGATCGCGCCATCCTGGTCGAGTGCGCCGACGAACTGCAGCCCCTGGCCGTGGCCAAGCTGCTGAAGGCGTTGGTCGACAAGGAACAGCCCGGCCTCGTGATCCTGGGCAAGCAGGCCATCGACGACGACTGCAGCCAGACAGGCCAGATGCTGGCGGCACTGGCCGGCCTGCCGCAGGCGACTTCGGCAAGCAAGGTCGAAGTCGGCGCAGCCGCAGGCGAGGGTTACGCCTTGGTCACGCGTGAAGTGGACGGCGGCATGGAGACCCTCAAGGTCAAGCTGCCGGCCATCGTCACCACCGATCTGCGGCTGAACGAGCCGCGCTACGTCACGTTGCCCAACATCATGAAGGCCAAGAAGAAGACGCTCGAGGTCTTCAAGCCGGCCGACCTGGGCGTGGACGTGAGCGCACGCATCAAGACGCTCAAGGTCGTCGAGCCGCCCAAGCGCGGCGCCGGCGTCAAGGTACCCGACGTGGCCACGCTGGTGGCCAAGCTGAAGAATGAAGCGAAGGTGATCTGAGGCCGGGCCGGCACCTGGCGGTGCCGTCCACCCTCGACGCGCTCGACCGAACACCTGACGGTGGCACTCGCCGGACCCCTGCGGAGACTCTCATGACCGTTCTCGTCGTTGCTGAACACAACAACACGTCCATCAAGGGCGCAACCCTCAACACCGTGACCGCAGCGCTGGCCTGCGGGGGTGATGTTCATGTCCTCGTGGCTGGCGAAGGCGCTGCCGCCGCGGCGCAAGCGGCAACCCGGATCACCGGTGTGACCAAGGTGCTGCATGCCGATGCCGCCGGCCTGAATCACGGCCTGGCCGAGAACATGGCCGCGCAGGTGGTGGTCATCGCGCAGAGCTACAGCCACATCCTGTTCCCGGCCACTGCCAGCGGCAAGAACATGGCCCCGCGCGTGGCCGCGCTGCTCGACGTGGCGCAGATCAGCGACGCCATCAAGGTCATCAGCGCCGACACCTTCGAGCGCCCGATCTACGCCGGCAACGCCATCGCCACCGTGCAAAGCACCG
>JANOJJ010000723.1:0-2469 GCA_031408155.1 Rubrivivax sp. | reverse complement strand
CAAGGTCTTTTTCGCCGAGCTCTCGGGCATCGGCGTCTACCTGCTGATGGCGGTGATCCTGGTCTGGCGGCCCGAGGGACTGATGAAGCGAGGCTACTGAGGTGCTGTTCGATCGGGTCCAGGCGTGGATCGGACTGGCCGCGCTCGTCGCGCTGCCGCTGGTGCTGACGCCGTACACCCATGACCTGGTGGTCAAGATCATGGTGCTGTCGGTGTTTGCGCTCAGCCTCGAGCTGCTGGTGGGCATGACCGGTCTGGTGTCGCTCGGGCACGCGGCCTTCTTCGGCATCGGCGCCTACATGACGGTGCTGCTGTCGCCCGAGGCCGAGGCCGGCCATGCGCTCGCGCTGCTCGGCGCGGCGGTGGGCGCGGCGGCGGCCTACGCGCTCTTCGTCGGTGCCCTGAGCCTGCGCACCAAGGGCGTGTACTTCATCATGGTCACGCTGGCCTTCGCGCAGATGGCTTACTTCGTCTTCCACGACACCAAGCTCGGCGGCGGTACCGATGGCATCTACCTCAACCTGCGCCCGGTGCTGGGCCCGTTCAACAGCGCCGACAAGCTGCACCTGTACTACCTGGTGCTGGCTGCGCTGGCCTTCAGCTACGCGCTGCTGGCGCTGTTGCGGCGGTCTCGCTTCGGCCACGCGTTGGCAGGCATCCGCGTCAACGAACAGCGCATGCGCGCGGTCGGCTTTGCCACCTATTCCTACAAACTGGCGGCCTTTGTGCTGGCCGGTGCACTCGCCGGGCTGGCCGGTTTTCTGCTGGCGGTGAAGGACGGCTTCGTCAACCCCGAGTTGCTGTCGTGGCATGAAAGCGGCGCGGTACTGCTGATGATCATCCTGGGCGGCATCGGCCACCTGCGCGGCGCGGTGATCGGCGCGGTGGCCTTCGCGCTGCTGAAAGAGGCCTTTGCCGCCCCCGCCATCGTGGGCCAGACGCTGGCCGAGCATTGGCAGTTGACGCTGGGCGTCACGATCATCGGCTTCGTGGCGTTGCTGCCCACGGGGCTGGTGGGACTGCCGCAGCGGCTGCGGCGCAAGCCGTGACCATCCTGCTGTCCTGCGAGTCGCTGACGCGCCGCTTCGGTGGCCTGACCGCCGTCAACGACGTGTCGCTGGCTTTCGACCTCGGCGAGGTGCACGCGGTGATCGGCACCAACGGCGCCGGCAAGTCGACCCTGATCAACATGCTCAGCGGCGAGCTGCCGGCCAGCAGCGGCAGCATCCGGCTGCAGCGCAACGACATCACGGGCTGGCCGCAACCGCGGCGCTCTCGCGCCGGCATCGGCCGCACCTATCAGCGCACGACCATCTTCGCGGAGTTCTCGGCGTTCGAGAACTGCCGCCTCTCGGCCCAGGCCGCGCACGCGCGGCCGCTCGCGATCTGGGAATCCGCGCTGCGCTGCAAGGCCAGTGGCGATATCGCCAGCGCCGCGCTGGAGGCGGTCGGCCTGGCCCATCTGGCCGAGCGACAGGCCGGTCTGCTCAGCCACGGCGCCAAGCGCCAGCTCGAGATCGCCATCTGCCTGGCCACTGAACCGAAGGTGCTGCTGCTCGACGAGCCCCTGGCCGGCATGGGCGCCGAAGAGACCGACCGCATGCTGCAGGTGCTGCAGCGGCTGAAGTCGGGCCACGCGATCCTGCTCGTCGAGCACGACATGGACGCCGTGTTCCGCATTGCCGAGCGCATCACGGTGATGGTCAACGGCGAGGTCATCGCCAGCGCCGCGCCGCAGGACATCCGCAACAACCGCGAGGTGCAACTGGTCTACCTGGGGGATCAGGCGACATGAGCCTGCTCGAGGCCGAGGGCCTGCACACCCATTACGGCGACAGCCACGTGCTGCGCGGCGCCGGACTGCAGCTCGACGAAGGCATGGCGCTGGGCCTGCTGGGCCGCAACGGCATGGGCAAGACGACGCTGATCCGCACCGTGATGGGCTACGTCAAGGCCAGTTCGGGCCAGGTGCGCTGGGCTGGCCGCGACGTGACCGGTCAATTGCCCGAGCGCATGGCCCGGCTGGGCATCGGCTACGTGCCCGAAGGGCGCGGCATCTTCCCCAACCTGTCGGTACGCGAGAACCTGGAGATGACGGCCCGCGCCGGCCCCTGCGGCCGCCGGGACTGGACCTTCGACCGCGTGCTGATCACCTTCCCGCGCCTGGCCGAGCGGCTGTCGCATGGCGGCCAGCAGCTGTCGGGCGGCGAGCAACAGATGCTGTCGATCGGCCGCGCGCTGCTGACCAACCCGCTCCTGTTGATCCTGGACGAGGCCACCGAAGGGCTGGCGCCGATGATCGTGTCGGAGATCTGGCGCGTCATCGCCGAGATCCGCAAGACCGGCATCGCCACCTTGGTCGTCGACCGCAATGTGCGCGCCGTGCTGGCCCACACCGATGCAGCCGTGGTGCTGGAAAAAGGCCAGGTCGTGCTGCAGGGCGAGTCCGACACGCTGGCGCAGCAGCCC
>JANOJJ010000705.1:0-2697 GCA_031408155.1 Rubrivivax sp. | reverse complement strand
GCTGACGGACTCCTAGAATGCTGCGACCTGCATGTCGCAGGCAGCGGAGGACCGATGAACGCCCCCTTGCCGAACAAGATCCTGCGTGTCATCCGCCCCGTGCCTGCGGCCATGCTCGAGGCCCTGCGCGTGCGCCTGGGCGGACGCTGTTCCACCGCCGCTGCGGTGTGCGAACAGCATGGCCGCGACGAGTCGACCTACCCGATCACGCCACCCGAGGTGGTGGTGTTCTGCGAGAGCACCTCCGAAGTCGCTGCCGTGGTGGCCTTGGCCAGCGAGCACGCGGTGCCGCTGATCCCGTTCGGTGTCGGCTCGTCGCTCGAAGGGCACACCCTGGCCGTGCAGGGCGGTGTGTGCATCGACCTCGGCCGTATGAACCGTGTGTTGCGCGTCAACGCCGAGGACCTGACGGTCACGGTCGAGGCTGGGGTGACGCGCGAGCAGGTCAACCGCGAAATCCGCGACACGGGCCTGTTCTTCCCCATCGATCCCGGCGCCAATGCATCGATCGGCGGCATGGCAGCCACGCGCGCCAGTGGCACGAACGCGGTGCGCTACGGAACCATGCGCGAGAACGTGCTCGGGCTGACGGTGGTCAGCGCCAGCGGCGAGGTCATGCGCACCGGCACGCGGGCCAGGAAGAGTGCTGCCGGCTACGACCTGACGCGCCTGTTCGTCGGCAGCGAAGGCACCCTGGGCGTGATGACCGAAATCACGCTCAAGCTGTATCCGCTGCCCGAGGCGGTGAGTGCCGCGATCTGCGCCTTTCCAAGCATCGACGCCGCGGTGCGCACGACGATCCAGATCATCCAGATGGGTGTGCCGATCGCACGCTGCGAGCTGCTCGACGCCAACGCCGTTCGTGCCGTGAACCGGTATTCGCAGTTGAGCCTGCGCGAGTCACCGATGCTGTTGATGGAGTTCCATGGCAGCCAAGCCAGCGTGAAGGAACAGGCCGAGACCGTGCAGGAGGTGGCGCGCGAATTCGGTGGCCAGGACTTTCAATGGGCCAGCACGCCGGAAGAACGCACCACGCTCTGGACGGCGCGTCACAAGGCCTACTTCGCTGCCCTGCAGACGCGTCCGGGCTGCCGCTGCCAGAGCAGCGACACTTGCGTGCCGATCTCGCACCTGGCCGAAAGCATCAACGAATCGATCGCCGAGTCCGAGGCCGCCGGCATCCCGTACTGGATCGTCGGCCATGTCGGCGACGGCAACTTCCACCTGAGCCACCTGATCGACCCCGCGGACGCCGCCGAGGCCGCCGTGGTGGAGGAGCTCAACGTCAAGATGGTGCGGCGCGCGCGCTGCGCCTCGAGGGCACCTGCACCGGCGAGCACGGCATCGGCCTGCACAAGATGGGCTACCTCGTCGATGAGGCGGGAGAAGGCGCCGTGACGATGATGAAGACCATCAAACGCGCGCTCGACCCGAAGAACATCATGAACCCGGGCAAGGTGCTGGCGCTGTAGCCGGCACACTCTGCGCGGGGCCGTGCGTCAGCTGCTGGCAGGCGCCGGTACCGTCCAGCGCTTGGTCACGTCACCCTTGGCGTTGGTGCTTTCCAGGTGCACGCCAAAGCCCCACAGCCGCGCGGCGTGCCTGAGCACCTCTTGCGCGGTTTCGTGCAGCGGCCGGTCGTTGTGCTGGAAGTGGCGCAGCGTCAGTGACCGGTCGCCGCGCAGGTTGACGTTCCAGACCTGGATGTTGGGCTCGCGCGAGCCCAGGTCGTACTGACGAGACAGCGATTCGCGCACTCGGCGGTAGCCGGCATCGTCGTGAATCGCGGCAACTTCGAGTTCGTTTTGCTTCTCGTCGTCGCGGATCGCGAACAGGCGCAGGTCACGCATCAGTTTCGGGCTGAGGTACTGGCCGATGAAGCTCTCGTCCTTGAAGTTGCGCATCGCCTGATCGAGCGCCGGCAGCCAGGGCGTGCCGGCGATGTCGGGGAACCAGTCGCGATCTTCGTCGGTCGGGTTGTCGCAGATGCGCTTGATGTCGGTGTACATCGCGAAGCCCAGCGCATAGGGGTTCAGGCCGCTGTAGGCTTTGTGTCCGACCGGCGGCTGGGCGATCACGTTGGTGTGCGACTTGAGCCACTCGATCATCACGCCGTCGGTCAGGTAGCCGTCGTCGTACATCGTGTTAAGCAGCTTGTGATGCCAGAACGTGGCCCAGCCTTCGTTCATCACCTGCGTCTGCCGTTGCGGATAGAAGTACTGCGCCACCTTGCGCACGATGCGCACCACCTCGCGCTGCCAGGGTTCGAGCAGCGGCGCGTTCTTCTCGATGAAGTACAGCAGGTTTTCCTGCGGTTCGTCGGGAAAGCGCTTGCTTTCCTTTTCTTCCTCGGGCTTGTCGACCCGACGCGGCAGCGTGCGCCAGAGGTCGTTGACCTGGCGCTGCGCATAGGCCTCGCGCTCCTGGCGCGCGCTGAGCTCCTGTGCCAGGCTCTTGCGGCTGGGCCTGCGGTAGCGGTCGACGCCGTGGTTCTGCAGCGCGTGGCAGGAGTCGACGAAGGACTCGACGGCGTCCATGCCGTAGCGCTCTTCGCAGTCGGCGACGTAGTTCTTGGCGTAGACCAGGTAGTCGATGATCGACGCCGCGTCGGTCCACATGCGGAACAGGTAGTTGCCCTTGAAGAAGCTGTTGTGGCCGTAGGCGGCATGCGCGATGACGAGCGCCTGCATCGCCATC
>JANOJJ010000699.1:0-6321 GCA_031408155.1 Rubrivivax sp. | reverse complement strand
CTGCGCATAGAAGGGCGCGATGGGCAGCATGTCGGCCGTGCGCATCCGCGTCGCCAGCAGCGACTGGTGGGCATCGCGCAGCGTGGTGTCGGTGACCAGCACGCGCTGCTGGGCCAGCATCCAGCGCGCAAAGGCTGCCGGGCCCAGCGCCTGCAGCAGTTGGCGCGTGCCTGCGGGCGGCGGCGCACCAGGGTCGACTTTCGGCAGCACCGGTTTGGGCAGCGGCAGCACCGGCAGGGTGCGCCCGCGCAGTTCGGGGTTGCCATGCACGGTGACCTCGGCCAGAAAACCCAGCAGCTTGCTGGCGCGGTCGCGCCGTGCGGCAAAGGCCAGCAACTCGGGCGTCTGCTCGATGAAGCGGGTGGTGATCTGGCCGGCGACGAAGGCCGGGTGGTTGATCAGGTTCTCCAGGAACTGCAGGTTCGTGGCCACCCCGCGGATGCGGAACTCGCGCAGCGCCCGGTCCATGCGCTGCGTGGTCTCGGCCGCGTCGGGCGCCCAGGCGGTCACCTTCACCAGCAGCGAGTCGTAGTAGGGCGTGATCACCGCGCCGCCATAGGCCGTGCCGGCGTCCAGCCGGATGCCGAAGCCGGCCGCACTGCGGTAGGCGGCGAGCCGGCCGTAGTCGGGCAGGAAGCCGTTTTCCGGATCTTCGGTCGTGACCCGGCATTGCAGCGCGTGGCCGTTGAGCGGGATCTGCTCCTGCGGCGGCACGCCGCTGGCCCGGCGGCCGTCGGCCGAGTCTTGCAGCAGGCCGATGTGCGCGCCTTCGGTGATGCGGATCTGCGCCTTCACGATGTCGACGCCGGTGATCATCTCGGTCACCGTGTGCTCGACCTGGATGCGCGGGTTGATCTCGATGAACCAGCACTGGCCGCTGTCGGCGTCGAGCAGGAACTCGACCGTGCCGGCATGCGTGTAGCCCACCGAACGCATCAGCCGCAAGGCGCTGTCGCACAGCGCGGCGCGGCCGGCGGCGTCGAGGTAGGGTGCGGGCGCGCGTTCGACCACCTTCTGGTTGCGCCGCTGCGCGGTGCAGTCGCGCTCGTGCAGGTGCACCACCTGGCCATGCCGGTCACCCAGGATTTGGACCTCGACGTGGCGCGCGCGGCGGATCAGCTTCTCGAAGTAGAGCTCGTCGTTGCCGAACGCGGACAAGGCCTCGCGCCGCGCCGCGTCCAGCGCGGCCGGCAGCTCGGCCGCGTCTTCGATCACCCGCATGCCGCGCCCGCCGCCGCCCCAGCTGGCCTTGAGCATCACCGGGTAGCCGATCGAGCGCGCCTCGGCTTCGCAGGCGGCGGCGTCGCGCGGCAACGGGGCCGACGCTGGCATGACCGCAACCCCGGCGGCCACCGCGGCATGGCGCGCGGCCACCTTGTTGCCCAGCGTTCGCATCACCGCGGGCGCCGGGCCGACCCACTGGATGCCGGCGTCGGTCACGGCCTGCGCGAAGTCGGGGTTCTCGGACAGGAAGCCGTAGCCCGGGTGGATGGCGTCGACGCCGGCCTGGCGCGCGATGCGCAGGATGTCTTCGCTGTCGAGGTAGGCCGCCAGCGGCTTCTTGCCTTCACCGACGAGGTAACTCTCGTCGGCCTTGAAGCGGTGCAGCGCCTGCCGGTCCTGCTGCGAGTAGATCGCCACCGTGCGGATGCGCATCTCGGAGGCGGCACGCATCACGCGGATGGCGATCTCGGAGCGATTGGCGATCAGCAGCGAGCGGATGGGGCGTGGCTTCATGGGGTGGGCAAGCAGAGCGTGAAGACGAGCATTCCAGTGCGGCGAGCAGCAGGCCCGGTGACGGCAAGCAAGGCCCGCACCCGCTGCAGCCGGCGCCGTTCCAGGCATCCGACCCTCGTCGCGTGGCGCGGCGGCGCGAGCCGGAAGACTTCGAGCGCGGCCAGCGCCACGCCGGTCTCGAACGTCGAGCTCAGCAGGACAGCGAACCAACGCAAGGCGTTCATGGGCCTGCATTGGACCCCGAGCCGGGCCTTCGCGTCACCGTCGCTTCAGGCATTCCAGGGTTAACCCGCGATGAATGTTCCTCTTCACCGCGGCTGAAAAACATTCGTTTGCGGGCCGCTTGCTGCGCTGCAACGATGCGCCCCGCTCACCTCACCGCTCACCTCACCGCTCACTTCACCACTCACTTCACCGCTGACCCCGGGCGCCGCCATCCGGCCGCACCCGAGGCTGCCGATTCCATCCATTGAGCCGGCCTCCCGAACAGGCCATCCAGGAGACCCGACATGCCGACCCGATTCAAGTTCATGCTCGCTGCGACCGCGCTTGCGGCCTTTGCATGCGCCCACGCCGCAGACCCGATCAAGGTGGCGCTGACCGCGCCGCTGACCGGCGGCTCGGCACCGATGGGCGTGAGCCTGCGCGACGGCATCAAGCTGGCCGCGGCCGAAATCAACGCGCAAGGCGGCGTGCTCGGTCGCCAGTTGCAACTGATCGAGCGCGACTACGAAGGCAAGAACGAGCGCGGCGCGCAGGTGGTGCAGGAGCTGATCAACAAGGAGGGCGTGGTCGCCGCGCTGGGCATCGTCAACACCGGCGTGGCGCTGGCCAGCCAGCGCTTCTACCAGGAGGCCCGGATCCCGGTCATCACCGGTGTGGCCACCGGCAGCGTGGTGACGCGCCAGTTTCTGCCGCCGCAGCACCCCGACATCTACGTCTTCCGCGTCTCGGCCAGCGACAGCTTGCAGGCGGCGATGATCGTCGACGAAGCGGTCGGGCGGCGCGGCCTGAAGTAGGTGGCGATCCTGGCCGACTCGACCAACTACGGCCAGCTCGGGCGCGAAGACCTGCAGGCTGCGCTGGCCAAGAAGGGCATCACCGCAGTGGCGGTGGAGAAGTTCAACGTCAAGGACGTGGACATGACGCCGCAGCTGCTCAAGGCCAAGGTCGCCGGCGCCGAGGCGGTGCTGACCTACGCCATCGGGCCCGAGCTGGCGCAGATCGCCAACGGCATGGTCAAGCTCGGCTGGAAGGTGCCGATGCTGGGCAGCTGGACGCTGTCGATGAGCAACTTCATCGACAACGCCGGGCCTAACGGCGAAGGTGCGCGCATGCCGCAGACCTTCATCCAGGATCCGACCACGCCCAAGCGCAAGGCCTTCATCGAGGCCTACCAGAAGGCCTACAAGGTTGAGCGCATCCCGTCGCCGGTGTCGGCCGCGCAGGGCTATGACTCGGTCTACCTGCTGGCCGCCGCCATCCAGCAGGCCGGCAGCACCGAAGGCCCCAAGGTGCGCGCCGCGCTGGAGAACCTGCAGCAGCCAGTGGAAGGCGTGATCACCACCTACGTCAAGCCGTTCAGCAAGGACGACCACGAGACCGTCGACGAGACTATTCCCGTGATGGGCGAGGTGCGCAAGGGCCACGTGGTGTACGCCTACGAAGACGACAAGAAGCGGGCCACGCGTTCGGCCAAGTAAGGCGCATGACAACCCGGTGGCGGCCCTTGCGGCCGCCGCTGCCACGCGCGGCAGGCGCGACGTTTACCGGTCGAGGAGGAGGCGCATGGACGCTCTCATGCAAATCGTGTTCAGCGGCGTGGCCGTGGGGATGATCTACGCCGTCATTGCGTTCGGCTACCAGCTCACCTTCGCCACCTCGGGCACGCTCAACTTCGGCCAGGGTGAGGCGCTGGCCGTGGGTGCGCTGGTCGGCCTGTCGGTGCTGGCGCACCTCAACTACTGGCTGATGATTCCCGTCGTGTTGGTGGTGGGTTCGCTGTATGGCCTGGGTGTCGAACGACTGGGCGTGCGGCCGTCGATGAAGATCAAGTCCGAAGGCTGGATCATGGCCACCATCGCGCTGGGCATCATCATGAAAAACGTCTCGGAGAACATCTGGGGCAAGGACGATGTCAAGTTTCCGTCGCCGGTGCCCGAGGCGCCGCTGCAGCTGCTGGGCGCCAACGTGCTGCCGATGGAGCTGGTGGTGGTGTTCGGTGCGCTGGCGCTGATGGCGGCGGTCGAGATCTTCAACCGCAAGTCGATCTACGGCAAGGCGGTCGTCGCCACCGCGGCCGACCGCGACGCCGCCGGCCTGATGGGCATCAACACGCGCCAGGTGATCGCTTTCTCGTACGCGCTGTCGTGCATGACCGCGGCCTTCGCCGGCGTGCTGGTTGCGCCGCTCACGCTCACCGGCGCCAGCATGGGCGCATCGCTGGGCCTGAAGGCCTTCGCGGTGGCCATCATCGGCGGCCTCACCTCGGGCGTGGGCGCCATCGTCGGCGGCCTGATCCTCGGCCTGGCCGAGACCTTCACCGGCTTCTACATCTCCACCGGCTACAAGGACGTGCCGGGCCTGGTCCTGCTGCTGGTCGTGCTCGCGCTCAAGCCGGCCGGCCTGTTCGGCAAGACCTCCATCAAGAAGGTTTGACATGCAGCACGCTCCAAGCTCGATTCGTTCGCCGCTGCCCGCGGCGGCGCCCGGCGGCACGGCGCTGAAGAACTCCAGACTCGTCTGGGGCGCCTTGTTGCTGGCCGGCCTGGCGGCCTTCCCGCTGCTGGTGCCCAACCCGTACTACCAGCACCTGGTGGTCGTGATCGCGATCTACACCATCGTGCTGTTCGGCCTCGACATCGTGGTCGGCTACACCGGCGAGATCTCGCTCGGCCACGCCGGGTTGTTCGGCATCGGCGCTTATGCCGGCGGCGTGCTGTTCGCCAGCGCCGGGCTGCCGTTCTGGCTCGCGATACCGGCGGCGATGATCATCACCGCCGGTTTCGGCGCCTTGCTGGCGCTGCCGGCGCTGCGCGTCACGGGGCCGTACCTGGCGATGGTGACGCTGGCCTTCGGCACCATCGCGCAGATCCTGATCAACGAGATGGACTTCATCACCAAGGGCCCGCAAGGCCTGACGGTCAGCAAGCCCGAGCTGTTCGGCCACCGCATGGCGAAGGTCGAGTTCTACTACTTCGTGATCGTGCTCGCGCTGCTCGCGCTGGTGGTCGTGCACCGGCTGCTCAAGTCGCATGTCGGGCGTGCCTTCGAGGCCTTACGCGGCAGCCCGGTGGCCTGCGACTGCATGGGCGTCTCGGTCTACCGCAACAAGGTGCTGGCCTTCGTGCTGAGCGCGGCCTTCGCCGGCCTGGCGGGCTCGCTGTACGCGTTCTCCGAGGAGTACATCGCGCCGGCCAGCTTCAACTTCGAGCTCGCCATCCTGTTCCTGCTCGCCATCACGCTGGGCGGGCGCAAGACGCGCAGCGGCGCGGTGATCGGCGCGGCCATCGTCGTGCTGCTGCCCAACCTGCTGTCCGACCTGCAGCTGTTCCACGCGCTGACGGTGCTGATCGCGCTGGCGGTGACGGCGGCGGTGGGTCATGCGCTCACGCACAGCCGGCTCAGCCTGCGCCAGGGCGGGTTGCCGCTGGCCGCGCTGGCGGCCTTCGTGGTCTTCGCGTTCGCGCTCGACGACATCGTCGAACACCGGCTGACGATCTTCGGCCTGCTGATCCTGGCGGTGGTGTACTACCTGCCCGACGGCATCATGGGCTTCCTGCGCGCGACCGTGCGGCGCTGGCGGCTCGACCTTCAACACCCGGCGCTGCCGCGCCGACGAGCACGCTGCCCGAGTGCGCGCCGCCAGTCTGCTGCGCTTCGTGGGGCTGGAGTCGCTGGCCAATGAAGAGGCGCGAAACCTGCCCTACGGCAAGATGCGGCTGCTCGAGATCGCGCGTGCGCTGGCACTCGAGCCGACGCTGTTGCTGCTCGACGAGCCCGCCGCCGGGCTGCCGCCGGCCGACCTGCCCGAACTGGTGGCGATGATCGGCAAGATCCGCGACCATGGCATCAGCGTGGTCCTGATCGAGCACCACATGGACGTCGTGATGGGCATCTGCGACCAGGTCACCGTGCTCGACTTCGGACAGAAGATCGCCGAAGGCACGCCGACCGCGGTGCAGGCCGACCCGAAGGTCATCGAGGCCTATCTCGGCGCCGAGATCGAGCCGGCGCTCAACGCGCCGGCGGTTGAGGGGGCATGATGCTGAAGATCGACGACTTGCGTGCCGGCTACGGCAGCACCGACGTGCTGCACGGCATCTCGCTGCACGTACCCAAGGGCTGGGTGGTGAGCCTGATCGGCTCCAACGGCGCCGGCAAGACCACCACCATGCGTGCCATCTCCGGGATGATCAAGCCCAAGGGCGGCGCCGTGCTGCTCGGCGGCGTCGACGTGACCGGCCTCGACTCGCACCAGATCGCGCGCCGCGGGCTGGCCCATTCGCCGGAGGGCCGGCGTGTCTTCCCCACGCTCGCGGTCACCGACAACCTGCTGCTGGGCGCCTTTCCGCGCTATATCGG